>NZ_JBJLSF010000018.1:0-58375 GCF_050871885.1 Kineococcus aridisoli
CGGTGATCTTGCGCGGTGCACCGCGCCAGATCACCGCCGGAGTCGGGGCGCCGGGAGCCGGGGCGCCGGGAGCCGGACGGGCCGTCAGGCGGCGGTGCCGGACGCGCTCCCGGACGTGCTGCCCTCCGCGGCGCCCGACGTGCCGCCCTCCGCGGCGCCGGCGTCGCCGCGCGGGCCGCCGCGCCCACCGGGTCCGCCGGTGAGCTCCCGGTCGACGAGCTCGGCGATGCGCTCGGGCAGGTCGGCGGTGCGCTCGTCGGCCTCCTCCTGCGTCAGGCGGCCGTCGGTGACGGCCTGCGCCAGCCGCTCGGTGGCGGCGGCGACGAGGGCGTCCACGAGGGTCTGCTCCGCCACCCCGTGCTCGGCGGCGACGCTCGCCAGGGTCGCGCCGTCCGCCTGCAGCGCGGTGCGCAGCTCCTCGGCGCCGACGCCGATGGCCTCGGCCGCCGCGTCGAGGTCGACGCCGCGCCCGCCGCCGTGCCCGCCCGGCCCGCCGCGCAGGGCGTCGGAGGAGTCCAGCGTGCTCGCGACGGTGTCGGCCTGCTCCTGGCTCAGCGTGCCGTCGCCGACGAGCCCGGCCAGCGCGTCCCTGATCGCCTGCAGCCGGCCCCCGCCGGCGGCGTCCGCGCTGGTGCCGGTGCCCGTCTCCGCCGCGGACGCCAGCGGCGCGCCCAGCAGGACCAGCCCCAGCCCGCCGGCGGCGACGGCGCCGGCGGTCCCTGCGGCCACGACCCTCTTGGTGATCTTCACGGTGTCCTCCGCTCCCGGTGGCGCCGGGCCCTCCCGGCGCTCCCCTCCTGTCTCGGGGACGCACCTGTGGTGGCCCTGTGCGCAGCCCCAGCGGTTGCCGGGCACGTGCGGGCGGCGGGGACCCCGGTGCGCCGGCGCGCAGGGTGCGGCACGGTGGCGGGGTGGCGCTCCCCGGTGGCGACGACGGCCGCGCGCACGGGCCGCGGCCCGTGGCGGTCCTGCTCGTCGGGCTGCCCGCGGCGGGCAAGACGGTGCGCGCGCGGCAGCTGGAGCGGGAGCTGCCCGCGCTGCGCTTCACCCCCGACGAGTGGATGCTGCCGCTGTTCGGCGTGCTGGACGCGATGGAGCGCCGCGACGTGCTGGAGGGCCGGTTGCTGACCACGGCGCTGGCCGCGGTGCGCCTGGGGACCTCGGTCGTCGTCGACTTCGGGTTGTGGAGCCGCGACGAGCGCTGGGCCCTGCGCCGGCTGTTCACCGACGCCGGCGCGCGGTGCCGGCTGGTGCACCTGGACGTCGACCCGGCGACCCAGCGCGCGCGGGTCGACGCCCGCCGGGCCGCGGCACCGCACGAGGAGGTCGAGATGAGCGACGCGGCGCTGCGCGGCTACCGGGAGGCGTTCCAGGACCCCGGTCCCGACGAGCTGTCCGGGGACGAGGTGCCGGACCCGCCCGCCGGGCACCGCACGTGGGCGGCCTGGGCCGCGCAGCGCTGGCCGTCGCTGCGGCCGGACCCGCCCGGCTGACGCGCCCCGGCCGACGTGCCGGCCGAGGTGCCGGCCGAGGTGCCGGCCGACGTATCAGACGACGTCGACGAACACGGGGTTCGTGTAGCACCACAGGTCGTCCCACGGGTCGGAGTCACCGATGCGGTCGACGCGGGGGTGGCCGTCGGCGTCGGCGTGCCGGCCGTCGCTGCCGCGGAAGCGCACGTACAGCGGGTCGGCCACCCCCCGCAGGACGGTGCGGAAGCGCTGGCGGCCGGTGGCGTGCGCGGGCACCTCGAAGCTCTCGACGACGCGGGTGCCGGGCGCCTCGAACAGGTCGCGCTCGGTGTCGGCGACGCGGCCGGTGACGGTGCCGACGATGACGTCCCAGCGCGCCGAGCGCGGGAGGCTGCCGCTGCCGTTGGGTTCCACGGCGGGGTCGACGAGCAGTTCCACCTCGACGTCGCCGCCGCGGCGCACCGAGGTGCGCGCGCCGAAGGTGACGCCGGGGCCCTCCCCGCCGGGGCGCACGCGCGCCTCGACGGCGCGCACCAGGCCGCCGTGCACGACGAACACCCGCCCGGCGCGCAGCGCGGCCATGACGGAGGGGTAGTCGCGGCGGGCGGAACCCACGCAGGTGCGGGAGTAGAAACCCGGCGCGAAGTCGACGTAGCCGTGCTGCACGACACCGGAGTCCACCGGGGTGCCGCGGTGGCCGTGCTCGACGTAGTGCGCGCGGCTCGCGTCGCCGACGACGACGGTGTCGCCGTGGTCGAAGTGGTTGTCGGAGTTCGCGGTGATCCACCACGGCAGCCCCTCGGCGAGCAGCGAGTCCCACAACCCGCCCATGCGCGCGGTCGCCGCGTCGAAACCGCCCCAGGTGCGGTACTGGTCGAGGTCGTAGCCGGGGAAGGACCAGCGGCCCGGGGACTCGTCGTACTGCCCGCGCCCGCGGCCGCGGCCCAGCGGTGCCGGCAGCGCCGCGGCCTGGTGGCCGGGGGCGCCCTCCCAGCCGACGAACACCCCGGGCGCGGCGTCGCGCCAGCCGCGCACCTTCGAGGGCGAGACCCGGCCGGTGCGCATCGGGTGGTTGGAGAGCACCAGGGCCTCGCCGACCGTCCCGGTGCGCAGCTCCTCGACCAGCCAGGCGAGCGCGTCGAGCCCGAGCTGCTCGGCCTGCGGCCCGCCCTGCACGGAGTGCTCGATGAGCCGGGGGCCGGTGGGGTTGGAGGTCGCGGCGAGGACGTCGCCGTCGAACATCCGCTCGAAGCGCTCCAGCAGGGCGGGGGTGTCCTCGTGCTCGGGGGCGATGAACGTGGCGTGCTCGGCGCCGGGGATGTTCCACTCCATGCCCTGGAACACCAGCACCGGGTACCGGCGGCGGGCCTGCTCGATGAGCGGGGTCTGCAGCGCCACCGACTGCTTGGCGTGGTCGGGGCCGCCGTGGTCGGTGATGACCATCCAGTCCAGCCCGCACTCGCGGGCGCGGCGCACCTGGTCGTCCACGGAGTACATCGCGTCGCGCGAGAACGTCGTGTGGATGTGGTGGTCACCGGCGTACCAGGCGAACTCGCGGTCGTCCCCGGGGCTGCTGACGGGGTCGGGCGGCAACGGCGAGGGGGCGTGGGAGTGCACGGCCCCACCCTGCCAGCGGCGCCCCGACCTCGCCGAACGGCCCCGTGCGGGCTTCCCCACCTCAGTAGACTCACGTTCCGTGAGCGCCTCGCTACCGGATGCTCCCGCCGGCGTGGCTGCGCCGCGGGAGACCCCGTTGCGCGTGCACACCGTCGTCCTGCCCGCCGCCGCCGACCTGCCCGAGCGCGGGGACGACCTGCCGGCCGAGCTGCCCGACGTCGTCCGCGCCAGCGGCTCCGACGGCAGCGCGCCGCTGCTGGAGGTGCGCTCCCCCACCAGCGGCGAGCGGCTGCTCGACGTCGAGGACACCACCCCCGAGGCCGTGGAGGACGTCGTCGCGGCCGTCGCGGCCGTCAGCCGCGCCGACTGGGCGTGGCTGTCCGGGGAGGACCGCGCCCGGCACCTGTTCGCCGTCGCCGACGTCCTGGCCGCGCACGTGCGCCCGCTGGCCGTCACCGCCGCCCTGGGCACCGGCCGCCCCGTCGCCGCGGGCCTGAGCGTGGACGGCCCCGCCGCGCACGCCGCGGCCTTCTCCGCCGCCGGCTGGGCGGACAAGCTGGCCGAGGCCGGCGCCCGGCCCCGCCCCGGCGGTGGCGTCGTCGTCGTCCCGACGACCTGGCGCACCGCCGCCGCCGACGCCCTCGGCGCCGTCGTGGCGGGTCTGGCGACCGGCTGCGGCGTGCTGCTGCGCCCCCGCCCGGCCGCGGCCGCCGGCGCCGCCCGGCTCGCGGCCCTGCTGCAGGAGGCCGGTCTGCCGCCCGGGCTCGTGGCCACCGCACCGGGCGCCGACGCCGCGACCGACGCGCGGCTGTGGGCCCACCGGGAGCTCGTGGCCGTGCGCGCCGACGGCTGCGCGGAGGACCTGCGCGCCCTCGCGCTGGCCCTGGCCCCCGCGGGGGTCCCGCTGGTGGGGCGCACCGACGGCCCCGCCGTCCACGTCGTGCTGGCCGGCGCCGACCTCGCGGCCGTGCTGCCGGTGCTGCTGGCCGCCGTCGCCGGCGGCGCCCACGAGCACCCCGGCGGGACCCGGGTGCTCGTCGCCCGCGGCCTCGCGGACGCCCTCGTGCGGCGGCTGACCCCCGCGGTGCGGCGCCTGCGCGTGGGCGACCCCCTCGAGCGGGCCACCGCCGTCGGCCCGCTGCCCTCCCCGCACCTGGCGCTGGCCGCCCGCGAGGCGGCCGGTGCGCCGGTGCCCGACGGCCTGCCCGAGCAGGGCTGGTGGAGCCCGCCGGCGCTCGTGCGCGTCGGCCGGCACAGCCCCTGGCCGCCGCCGGGCCCGGTGCTGGGCGTGCGGGGGGTGCGCTCGGCCGCCGACGTGCCCGCCCACCTGGCGGGTGCGGGCAGCGTGCGCGTCTGGGGCGGTGAGCTCGGCGCCGAGGCGCCCGCCCCGCCGGAGCACCGCCGCGAGGCGCTGGAGCTGCTGCGGGCCTGCCGTGGCTGAGCCCGCCGGGACCCGCCCCGCCGAGGCCGCTGCTGCCGCCGGTCCCCTGGGGCGCGGGCGCGCCCTGCTCGCCGCGGCCGTCGAGGTCGAGGCCGAGCGCAACCGCCTCGTGGAGGCGGTGCGCCGCAGCCACCGCTGCCGCATCTCCGAGGCCGTCGCGCAGGTCGACGGGTGCGTCGACACCCTGGTGCGCTGGGCCGGCTGGAGCGACAAGCTGGACCTGCTGCTGCCCGCCGCCACGACCGGGCGCCGCCCGCCGACGGTGGCGGTCCTGGCGCCGCCCGACCTCCTCGGCACCACCCGCGCCCTCGGCTCCGCGCTGGCGGCCGGCGCCCGCTGCGTCCTCGCGCACGACTCCGCCGCCGTCGGCGCGCTGGCCGTGCTGCTGGCCGCCGAGTTCGGCGACGGCGCGGTGTCCGTCGTCGACCGCGACCCGGGCACCGTGCGCGGGGCCGTCGCGGGGGTCTCCCTGCTCGACGCGCGCGCCGCGACGGCCCGGGAGTTCGACGCGCCGCTGCGGCTGGCCTGCGCCGCGGCCGGCACCCGCGTGCTGGCCCCGCTGCCCGCGCAGGAGCTGCGCGCCACCGGTGACCTGGACCTCGTGGCGGCCCTGTTCACCGGGGCGGCGACCACCGTCTGAGGACGGCGCCCCGCCACCGGGCCGCCACCGCCGTAGGGTTCCTCCCGTGCCCGACGAGCGCGAGGGACCCGACGAGCGCGGGGACTGGCGGGCCCGCCGCAGCCAGGCGGCCGCGGCCCACGCGGCGGCCGCCGAGCGCGCCCGGGCGCAGGAGACCGCGCGGGCGCGGGAGGCGCTGGCCTCCTTCGCCGCCGAGCTGCGGCGGCGCGGGGTGGCCGCCGGGCCGCTGCGGGCGCGGGCCGGGCGCGCCCGCTGCCGCACCGGCCTGACCGGCTGGTACCTGCGCCGGGACGGTTCCCTCGGCCTGGGCGTGGACGGGGGGTTCTACGTCCTGGACGTCGCACCCCGCCTCCTCGCCCGGCTGCGCGGCGTCCGCCTCGAACCCTCCGACCCGCCGCTGCAGGTGGGCCGCGGGGCCCGCGACGGGGAGTCCGTCGAACTGCTCGTGCTCCTGGAGCGCCGGCTCGCCGAGCTGAGCGCGCCGCGCGAAAACCCCTCGCCCCCGGATCGGGGGGAAACCTAGCCTCGACGCGTGCCCGAGAACCCCGAGACCGCGCAGACCACGCCCGCCGCGCCGTCCGCACCCGAGGACCACCTGGCCGCCCTCGGCTGGGACGGCGGGTGGGCGCAGCACTGGGAGGACTTCCGCGTGCGGTTCCAGCGCGAGCACCCCGGCGAGCACGTCCTGCCCGCCCGCGTCGTGCGCGTCCACCGCGGCGCCTGCGACGTCGAGACGCCGCTGGGGCCGCAGCGGGTCGACGTGCCCGCGCAGGTCCCGGTGCCGGCGCCCACGACGGGCGACTGGGTGGGCGTCCGCCTCGACGGCCCGGGTTCCCCCGTGGTCGTCGGGGTGCTGCCGCGGCGCACCGTCCTCGCCCGCGCCTCGGTGACCGGGCGATCGGTCGACCACCAGCTCGCCGCGAACGTCGACACGGTCGTCGTCACCGTCGCCGCGGACACCCGCTCCACGCTGGGCCGGGTGGAGCGCCTGCTGGCGCTGGCGTGGAACTCCGGCGCCCAGCCGGTGGTCGCGCTCACCAAGGCCGACGTCCTCGCACCGCGCGAGGTCGCCGCGCGCGTGGCCGAGGTGGCCTCCGACACCGTCGGCGTCGAGGTGCTCGCGGTGAGCACGCGGGACGACGCGAGCGTGGAACGCCTGCGGGACAGGCTCTCCGGGACCGTGGTGTTCCTGGGTTCCTCCGGCGCGGGAAAGTCCACGCTGGCCAACGCGCTGCTCGGCGAGGACCGGTTCGCCACCGGCGCGGTGCGCGCGGTGGACGGCCGGGGACGGCACACCACGGTGACCCGCGAACTCGTCGCGGTGCCCGGCGGGCTCGTCCTGCTCGACACCCCGGGTCTGCGCACCCTCGGCGTCGCGGAACTGGAGGAGGGCCTGGAGCGGACGTTCTCCGACGTCGAGGAGGTGGCCGTGGACTGCCGGTTCGCCGACTGCTCGCACACCGCCGAACCCGGCTGCGCCGTGCTCGCCGCCATCGAGGCGGGGGTCTTCAGCGCCCGCCGGCTGGAGAGCTACCGCAAGCTGCAGCGCGAGCAGGAGTGGTTCGCCTCCCGCACCGACGCCCGGCTGCGCGCCGAGCGCCAGCGCGAGTGGAAGCAGCGGGTGAAGGCGGTGCGCGCCCAGCGCCGCTGAACCCGGCCGCGCACCCGGGGCCGGGTTCAGCCGGCGGGCCGGCCCAGCCAGGCGGCCAGCCGCACGTGCGCGGGAGCGTCGGCCGGGACGTCGACGACGGGGCCGAAGGGGACGGGCCCGCCGCGCGGGCTGGCGGGCAGGAACCGCGTGGAGACCTCGAGCATCCGCCGGGCGAGGTCGTCGTCGAGCAGGTCGGTGCGCCCGAGCGCCGCCGCGAGGTCCCCGGCGTGCACGGTGAACTCCTGCACGTAGATCGTCCCGGCCACGGCGCCGGGCATCTCGCCGGCCGGGTGCACGACGGTGCGGGTGAGCAGGTCGTCGTCCGCCCACGCCGCCTCGAGGTCCGCGCGCCCGGCGCGCCAGGCGGCCGGCCAGTCGTCGCCGGGGACGGCCTCGACCAGCGAGGGCAGCTCGAAGGGCCGGCCGCCGCGGGCGATGTGCGCGACGCGGTGGGTCACGGCCACGAGGTGGGCGAGCAGGTCGCGCACGCTCCACCCCGCGCAGGGCGTCGGCGCGGCGAGGTCGGCGGGGCCGACGAGGACGAGCAGCCGCTCGACGACGTCCATGGCGCTGCCCATCAGGGGACGCGGGTCGGCCGGCGGTGCGGCGGGGTCGGTGGCGGGCTCGGCAGCGGTGGCGGGAGCGGTGGCGGAGCTCGTCATGGCGGAGTTCGTCATGGCGGCAGCCTGCCGGGGAAACACGACACCTCCTGTCATGTCCTGCTGGCATCCTCGACGGGTGCGCGCCGACCGGTTGCTGTCCACCGTCCTGCTGCTGCAGACCCACGGCCGGCTGTCCGCGCCCGTGCTGGCGCAGCGGCTGGAGGTCTCGGTGCGGACCGTGCTGCGCGACGTGGAGGCGCTGTCGGCCGCCGGGGTCCCCGTCTACACCGAGCGCGGCCGCGGCGGCGGGATCGCGCTGCTGCCCGGCTGGCGCACCGACGTGTCGGGTTTCACCACCGCCGAGGCGCGGGCGCTGTTCTCCGGCACGAGCGGCAGCGACGACCCGCAGCGCCCCGCCTGGGAGTCGGCGCTGCGCAAGCTCATGGCGGCCACCCCCGAGGGGCGGCGCGAGCCGCTGCAGCGGGCCGCGGAACGGGTCATCGTCGAACCCGCGGGCTGGCGCAGCCGGCCGCGCCCGGTCCCCTGGCTGGCGGCGCTGCAGGAGGCGGTGTTCGCCGCGCGCCGCGCCGTGCTGACCTACCGCTCCAGCGGCGCCGAGCGCTCCTCGCGGTGCACCGTCGACCCGGTGGGACTGGTCGCCAAGGGCGGCACCTGGTACCTCGTGGGGCTGCACCGGGGACGCCCGCGGCTGTTCCGCGTCGAGCGCGTCAGCGCGGTCGACGTCCTCGACGCGGCCACGCCCGCGGACCTGCCGCCGCTGGCGCAGGTGTGGAGCGCGCTGCGCGAGCAGGTGGAGCGACCGCGCACGAGCTGCGAACCCGTGCGGCTGCTCGTGCGCGGGAGCGCGCTGGAGGTGCTCCTGCGGGTGGCCGAGGGCCAGCTCGTCGACGAGCCGGCCCTCGGCGCGCTCGCCGGCGACCGGCAGGAGGTCGTGCTGCGGTTCCGGGCGCTGCCCGCCGCCCGCGCGGTCCTGCTGGGGTTCGGCGCGGACGTGGAGGTCCTGGAACCCGCCGAGCTCGTCGCGGACCTCGTGCAGACGGCCCGCGACGTGCTCGGCACCTACCGCGCCGAGGGCGTCAGCCCTGCGCGTACGCCGGGCGGATGACCTCGCCCGCCAGCGCCAGGCGGTCGGGGAAGGGCAGGAACGACGCCGACAGCGCGGTGATCGTGGCGCGCTCGACGTCGGCCAGGTCCCAGCCGGCCTCGTCGGTGAGCAGCGCGAACTCCCGCGACAGCGAGGTGCCCGACATGAGCCGGTTGTCGGTGTTCACCGAGATCGAGAAACCCAGGTCCTTGAGGACCGTCACCGGGTGCTCGGCGACGCTGGTCGCCGCCCCCGTCTGCACGTTGCTCGACGGGCACAGCTCCAGGACGATCCCGCGGTCGCGCACCCACGTCGCCAGCCGGCCCAGCCGCGCGACCGGCAGGCCGAGGCGGTCGCGGCCCTCGCCGAGCTCGATGTCCTCGACGATGCGCACGCCGTGGCCGATCCGCTCGGCGCCGCAGGTGTGCAGGGCGTCGCGGATGCTCTCCGGGCCCACGGCCTCGCCGGCGTGGATCGTCACCGGGAAGTCGTCGGCGTGCAGCCGGTCGAAGGCCGCCTTGTGGTTCGAGGGCGGGAAGCCGATCTCGGCGCCGGCGATGTCGAAGCCGACGACCCCGGCGTCGCGGTGGCGCAGCGCCAGCTCGGCGATCTCCATCGAGCGGTCCGCGTGGCGCATGGCCGTCACCAGGGTGCCGACCCGGATCGGCGTCCCGGCCTCGGCCGCCAGCCGCTCCCCGCGGCGCATGCCCTCCTCCACGGCCACGACGACCTCGTCCAGGCCCAGCCCGCCGCGCAGGTGCTGCTCGGGGGCGTAGCGCAGCTCGCCGTAGACCACGCCGTCGGCCGCCAGGTCCAGGACGGCCTCGGTGGCCACCCTGGCCAGCGACTCGGCGTCCTGCATGACGGCGATCGTGTGGTCGAAGGTCTCCAGGTAGCGCACCAGGGAACCGGAGTCGGCGGCGTCGCGGAACCAGGCGCCCAGCTCGGCCGGGTCGGTCGTCGGCAGCGCGTGACCGTTGGCGGAGGCGATCTCCACGATCGTCGCGGGCCGCAGGCCGCCGTCGAGGTGGTCGTGCAGCGACACCTTGGGCAGGCGGCGCACGCGCTCCAGGGTCGTCTCGGAAGTGCTCACCGCTCCATCCTGACAGCCCGCGCGGGGGCGCTCCTACGATCCGGTGCGTGCCGACCCGCCTGATCCGCCCCGCCACCGCCGCCGACGCGCCCGCCTGCGCCGGGATCTACGCGCCCTACGTGCGCGGGACCGCCGTCTCCTTCGAGACCGAGCCGCCGGACGCGCCGGAGGTGGCCGCCCGCATCGAGGCCGCCTCGGCCGGGCACGCGTGGCTGGTGCTGGAGGAGGGCGGCGAGGTCCGCGGCTACGCCTACGGCGCCCCGTTCGCCGCCCGCGCCGCCTACGCCTGGTCCTGCGAGACGAGCGTCTACCTGGCCCCGGGGCTGCGCCGCACCGGCGCCGGCCGCGCCCTGTACGAGGCGCTGTTCGAGCGGCTGGCCGAACGCGGGTACCGGACCCTGGTCGCGGGGATCACCCTGCCGAACGAGGCCAGCGTCGGGCTGCACCGCGCGCTCGGCTTCGAGGTCGTCGGCACCTTCTCCCGCATCGGGTTCAAGCACGGGCGCTGGCACGACGTGCTGCGCCTGCAGCGGCCGCTGGGCCCGGGGGACGGCTCGGCGCCGGCACCGCTGCGCTGAGGCGGTCGCGGGCCTCGGCGCGCCGGCCCCAGGAGGTCCCCACCAGCAGCAGCAGCGCACCGCACGCGGCGGCCGGCCCGAGCACCTCGCCGCCGAGCGCCACCCCGATCGCCACGGCCCACAGGGGTTCGGTGCCCAGCAGCAGGCCGGCGCGCGAGGCGGAGGTGCGCCGGACCGCCCACGACTGGGCCAGGAAGGCGAAGACGGTGCACCCCAGCGCCAGGTGGGCGATCCCGAGCCACTGGCCCGGGGTGGCGGCGCCGGCCGCGGCCACCAGCCCCCGCGGGTCCAGGGCGGCGAAGAGCACCGCCCCCACGAGCAGCTGCACGAGGGTGAGGGCGCGCAGGTCCAGCGGGTGGCGCCGGGCGAGCACGCCGAGGGCGGTGACGTGCCCGGCGCGGACCACGGCGGCGGCCAGCACCAGCAGGTCCCCGGGCAGCAGGGCGTGCAGCCCGCCGCGCCCCACGAGCAGCCCGATGCCCACCAGGGCCACCAGCGCGGCCGCGAAGAAGGACGGAGGCAGCCAGCGGCGGCGCACCAGCGACTCGGCGAGCGGGGTGAGCAGCAGGGTGGAGGCGATGAGCAGCCCCGCGTTGGTGGCGCTGGTGCCCGCCAGCCCCTGCGTCTCCAGGCCCAGCACCGCGGCCTGCGTCAGCCCCAGCACGAGCCCGCAGCGCAGTTCCGCGCGCCCGGGGCGGACCCCCGCGGCCACCGCCACGAGCCCCAGCGCGAGCGCGGCGCCGGCGTAGCGCAGCGCCAGCAGCGGGGCGACGCCGAGGCCGACGAGCAGCTTGGCGGACAGGTAGCTGCTGCCCCAGACGAGCGCCACGCCCAGCAGGACGAGGTCGACGCGGCGGTCGGTGCGCGCGGGGCGGGAGGTGCTCACCCCGAGAGCCTGGAGGACCGGGACAGTTCAGAACAGCCACCAGTTCCTGAACCCCTCCGTTAGCGTCGCTTCATGGATGCGCGTCAGCTGGTGGTGCTGCGGGAGCTGTCCGAACGCGGCAGCCTGGCCGCCGTCGCCCGCGCCCTGCACGTCACGCCGTCGGCGGTCTCCCAGCAACTGGCTGCGCTGCAACGCACCAGCCCGGTCCCCCTGACCGAGCGCCGGGGCCGGCGGCTGGCCCTCACCCCCGCGGGCGAGGCGCTGGCAGCGGCCGCCGTCGACGTGGCGGCCGCCCTGGACGCCGCGTCCCGCGCCGTCTCCGAGCACCTGGAGTCCCCCGGCGTCCCCGTCGGCGTCGCCGCGTTCCAGAGCGCGGCGCTGGCCTGGTTCGGCCCGCTGCTGCGCGAGGTCGCCGCCGCCGGCGGGCCGCCGCTGCGCTGCAGCGACCAGGACGTCGCCCAGCGCGACTTCCCCGCGCTCGTCGCCGACCACGACGTCGTCGTCGCGCACCGCCCGCCGGCGGGCCCGGCCTGGCCCGAGCGGCGGCTGCGCGTGGTGCCGCTGCTCACCGAGCCGCTGCACGTCGCCCTGGCCGCCGACCACCCGCTCGCCGGGCGCCGGCGGCTCGCCGTGGCCGACGTGGCGGGCGAGCGGTGGATCTCCGTCCACGAGGGGTTCCCGCTCGCCGGGTCGCTGGACGCGGTCGCCGCCGCGGCCGGGCGGCCGCTGGAGGTCGTGCACCGCATCAACGACTTCTCCGTCGCCGCCTCCGTCGTGGCCTCCGGCGACGCGCTGGCGCTGCTGCCGGCCCGCACCGTCGGCCCCGGGCCGGGCGTCGTCGTGCGCGCGCTGGCCGACGCCGCCCCGGCCCGGCAGGTCGACGCGCTGCTGCGCCCGGAGGCGCTGGCGCGCCGGGGCGTGCGCACGGTCCTGGCCGCCCTGCAGCGCGTGGCCGCCCGGCCCGCCGACGGCGGGCGCCCGCACGGCCCGCGACGCGCGCCTTGAGCTGCAGCGCGCTGGAGCACCTAGCGTGCGACGGGTGAGCACCAGCACCGCCCCGGCGCCGGGGATCTTCTCCCGCCACCACCTGCGCACCACCGTCGGCACGACGGCCCTGGTCTTCCTGACCGCCTTCGAGAGCCTGGCCGTCACGACGGTCATGCCGATCGTCAGCGCCGACCTCGACGGCCGCGGCGCGTACGCCACCGCGTTCTCGGCCACGCTCGCCGCGAGCGTGCTGGGGATGGTCGTCGCCGGCGGCTGGGCGGACCGGCGCGGGCCGGCGCGCCCGCTGCTGGCCGCCGTCGCCACCTTCGGCCTCGGCCTGCTGGCCGCCTCCCTGGCCCCGACGATGGGGGCCTTCGTCGCCGCGCGGTTCCTGCAGGGGCTGGGCGCGGGCGGGATCAGCGTGACGCTGTACGTCGTCGTCGCCCTCGTCTACCCGCCGCCGCTGCGCCCGGCGGTGTTCGGGGTGTTCGCCTCGGCGTGGGTGCTGCCCTCGCTCGTCGGGCCGCCGCTGGCGGGGCTGGTCGCCGAGTCGATCGGCTGGCCCTGGGTGTTCTCCGGCGTGCTGGTGCTCGTCCTCGCGGCCGCCGCGCTCGTGCTGCCGACCGTCCTGCGCATCCCGGCGCCCGCCGCCCCCGCGCGGGCGGGCTCGCCGGGCACCCGGTTCGCGCTGGCCGCCGGGGTCGCCGTCGCGGTCGTGGGCCTCAGCTCGGCGGGCAGCACCGGCCCGGCGCGCTGGGCGGTGGCCGCGCTCGCGCTCGCCGTGCTGGTGGTGTGCGTGCGGCCGCTGCTGCCGCGCGGGACCCTGAGCGCGCAGCACGGGATGCCCGCGACCGTGGCGCTGCGCGGCCTGCTCGCCGCGACGTTCTACAGCACCGAGGTGTACCTGCCGCTGATGCTGCACGAGCGCTTCGGGGTGCCGGTGTGGGGGGCCGGGGTCGTGCTCACCGCCGCCGCGGTCTCCTGGGCCTCCGCCTCGGCGGTGCAGGGGCGGCTGGGCCACCGCCTCCCGCACGCGCTGGCCGTGCGCATCGGCACCGTGGCGCTGCTGGCCGGGGTGCTCGTCCAGGTCGCGACCGCGGTGCTGTCCCCGGCCGGGGCGGCGGGCCCGGCGGCCGCGGCCGCCGGCTGGTTCGTGGCCGGCCTGGGCATGGGGTTCGCCTTCCCGCGCACCACCGTCCTCGTCCTGGAGCTGTCCCCCGCCGGCGCCGAGGGGGCCGGGTCGGCCGCGCTGAACACCTCCGACGCGGCGGGCGGCGCGACCGCGCTGGCGCTCACCGGGCTGCTGTTCGGCGCGTTCTCGACGCTGTCGGGGTGGGCGGCGTTCGCCGGGACGCTGCCGCTGTGCGCGCTGCTGGCGGTGCTGGCGCTCCTGGTCGCCCGGCGGGTGCGCCTGCCCGCGGCGCACGGGGTGGCCGCGCCGGTCTCACAGGGCACGCACTGACGGAGCACGGGTCCGGCACGGGGGAGGCCCCGACGGTGGGTGCATGAGGAGCTCCCGCGACACCCGCCCCCGCTACGAGGGCCGCCCGCTGCCGCGCCCGCACGAGGACGTGGAGGACCAGGGCCTCGCCTTCGACATCGCCACGATCACCAGCCGCCGCGGCGCGCTGCGCGCCCTCGGCCTCGGCGCGGTGGCCGCCGGCCTGACCGCCTGCGCCAGCACCGCCGAG
The DNA here is from genome assembly GCF_050871885.1 of Kineococcus aridisoli. NCBI lineage: Bacteria > Bacillati > Actinomycetota > Actinomycetes > Kineosporiales > Kineosporiaceae > Kineococcus > Kineococcus aridisoli. The sequence goes on from NZ_JBJLSF010000018.1 coordinate 13,764, forward strand.
GCCGGCTCGGCGAGCGGCACCACCAGCTCGGCGGGCGCCGGCGGCGCGCTCACCGAGATCCCCGACGAGACCGCCGGCCCCTACCCCGGCGACGGCTCCAACGGCGCGGACGTGCTGGAGCAGAGCGGTGTCGTGCGCAGCGACATCCGCTCCAGCTTCGGCACCTCCACCACCACCGCCGAGGGCGTGCCGATGACGCTCACGCTCTCGATCGTCGACATGGCCGGCGGGGACGTGCCCTTCGAGGGCGTCGCCGTCTACGTGTGGCACTGCGACCGCGCCGGGCGGTACTCGATGTACTCCGAGGACATCGCCGGCGAGAACTACCTGCGCGGGGTGCAGGTCGCCGACGCCGACGGGAACGTGAGCTTCACGAGCGTCTTCCCCGCCTGCTACGACGGCCGCTGGCCGCACGTGCACTTCGAGGTCTACCCCGACGTGGACTCCACCACCGACGTCGCGAACTGCATCGCCACCTCCCAGCTGGCGATCCCGGCCGAGGCCGCCGCCGCCGTCTACGCCACCGCCGGCTACGAGCGGTCCGTCACCAACCTCGCGGAGGTCTCGCTCAGCAGCGACGGCGTCTTCGGCGACGACGGCGGCGCCACCCAGACGCCCACGTGGTCCGGCGACGTCACCAGCGGCTACGCGCTGGCCCTCACCGTGGGCGTGGACACCACGACCACGCCCACGGCCGGGACGATGGCCGGGATGGGCTCGGACTCCTCCGGCCACCCCGCCGGCGGCCCGCCGCCCGCGGGGGCGGGTCCCGCCCCCGCCTGAGCGGGAGGGCCCTCAGCGGCGCGGGGGTGCCGCCCGCCGGGCCCGCCGGGCGGCCGGCAGCAGCGTCAGCGCCGCCTGCTGGGCCGCCGACCAGGCGGCGGAGACCGCCCAGTAGAGCAGCACCCCGACGGGGAAGTGCACGGCCGAGACCGCCACCACCACCGGGAGCACGACCTGCACGGCCGCCTGCCCGGGCACCGGCTCGGCGCCCCGGGCGGCCTGCTGCGCCGCCGACAGCCGCAGCACCAGCAGCTGCAGCAGCGCGCTCGCGGCCACGAGCAGGCCGGCGACGAGGACGGTCCGCGGGTCCGCGCCCCACGCGGCGGTCAGCGAGCCCGACAGCGGCGCACCGGCGAGCGTGGCGGCGCCCAGCTGCTCCAGCGGCGCACCCGAGAGCGGACCGACCGGGCGGGCGGCGGCCACCGCCTGCAGCGTGAGCGTGAGCGCGAGGAGCACCGGGGCCTGCAGCAGCCCCGGCAGGCAGCCGGCGAGCGGGCTGGTGCCCGCTCCCCGGTACAGCTCGGCCGTCCGCTGCTGCAGCTCGCGGCGGGCGGCGGGGTCGGTGCGCCCGCCGTAGCGGCGCTGCAGCGCCAGCAGCTGCGGGCGCAGCGCCGCGACGGTGGCCGCGGCGCGCTGCTGGCGCACGAACAGCGGCAGCAGCAGCGTGCGGGCGAGGACGACGAGGCCGACGACGGCCAGCGACCAGGCCGCTCCCCCGGCCGGGTCGAGACCGGCGGCGGTCAGCAGCCCGTGCAGGAGGACCAGCACGTGGGCGACGGCCGCCTCGGCCGGCGCGAGGACGGCGTGGCCGAGGTCGAGCAGGGACGAGAGCAGGGACGAGGACGGCGACGAGGGCAGGGACGAGGGCAGGGGCACGGCGGACTCCGGGATCGCGGGAACGGGGAGCGGCAGCTCCCGCGTCCGGTGCGGGGTCCTCGGGGCCGGGGTTCGAGCCGGGGTTCGAGCCGGGGTTCGAGCCGGGGTTCAGGCCGTGGACGCCGCGGGGCGCGGGAGCGGCGGCGCTCCCGGTGCCCGCGGCTGCGGGTTGCCCACGGCCGCCGGTTCGTTCTGCGGCAGCACCTCCGCGCGCACCCGCGACCGCCGCGGCGGTGCGGGGGCGATCGCGGTGAGCAGGACGGCGACGACGGCGCGGACGGCGACGACGCTGAGCAGGCAGGTGGCGGCGACGCCGAGCGCCGCGGCCAGCAGGGGGGTGTGGGCGCCGGCGGGCGGGACGACCGCCAGGGCCGTCAGCAGGGCCGTCAGCAGCGCCGGCACGAGCAGCAGCGCGGCGGAACCCCGCTCCGTCAGCGACGGGCGCGCGTGCGGCACCATCCGGCCCTCCTCCCCCTGCGGAACGAGCCTAGCGCCCGGTGGTGCCCGGGCGCCGCGTCAGGCGGTGACGCGCTCGTGCACCAGCGGCACCGCGGCCGGGGCGGTGGCGGTGATCGGGTACCCGCCCGCCAGGGCCTGCAGCGCCCAGTCGAAGCGCTCGGGGGTGTCGGTGTGCAGCGTCATCAGCCGCTGCCCGGCGCGCACCCGCTCGCCGCGCACGGCGTGCAGCTCGACACCGGCACCGGCCTGCACGGCCTCCTCGCGCCGCGAGCGCCCGGCGCCCAGGCGCCAGGCGGCGACGCCGACCGCGAGCGCGTCGACGTCGAGGAACCCGTCGGCGTCGGCGACGACGTCGGTGGTGTGCCGGGCCACCGGCAGGGCCGCGTCCGGGTCGCCGCCCTGGGCGGCGACCATGCGCCGCCAGGCGTCCATGGCCCGGCCGTCGGCGAGGGCGTCGGCGGGGTCGACCGCGTCGAGGCCGACGGCGGCGAGCATCTCGCGGGCCAGCACCAGGGTGATCTCGACGAGGTCGGCGGGGCCGCCGCCGGCGAGGACCTCGACGGACTCGCGGACCTCCAGCGCGTTGCCCGCGGTGCGCCCCAGGACCGTCGACATGTCGGTGACCACGGCCGTGGTGCGCACCCCGGCGTCGGTGCCGAGGGCGACCATCGTGCGCGCCAGCTCCAGGGACTGCCCGAGCTCCTTCATGAAGGCGCCGGAACCGGTCTTGACGTCGAGGACGAGCGCGCTGGTGCCCTCGGCGATCTTCTTGCTCATGATGGAGCTGGCGATCAGCGGGATCGCCTCGACGGTGCCGGTGACGTCGCGCAGCGCGTAGAGCTTCTTGTCGGCCGGGGCGAGGTCGCCGGTGGCCGCGCAGATCACCGCGCCGACGTCGGTGAGCTGGCGGCGGATCTCCTCCAGCGACAGCGAGGCGCGCCAGCCGGGGATGGCCTCCAGCTTGTCCAGGGTGCCGCCGGTGTGCCCGAGCCCGCGGCCGGACAGCTGCGGGACGGCCGCCCCGCACGCGGCGACGAGCGGTGCCAGCGGCAGCGTGACCTTGTCGCCGACCCCGCCGGTGGAGTGCTTGTCCACGCTGGGGCGGGGCAGGTCGGTGAAGTCCAGCCGCGCGCCGGAGGCGATCATCGCGGCCGTCCAGCGCGAGACCTCGCGCCGGCTCATGCCGTTGAGCAGCACGGCCATCGCCAGCGCCGACATCTGCTCCTCGGCGACCTCGCCGCGGGTGTAGGCGTCGACCACCCAGTCGACCTGCTCGTCCGACAGCTCCCCCCGGTCGCGCTTGGTGCGGATGACGTCGACGGCGGCGAACTGCTGGCTCACTTCTGCGGGGCCTTCCTCGCGGGGTCTTCCAGGTCGTGCGGGCCGAACGCGTCGGGCAGCACCTCGGTCATCGGCAGCACCCCGCGCGGGGTGTCCACGAGCAGCTCGGGGCCGCCGAACTCGAACAGCAGCTGCCGGCAGCGCCCGCACGGCATGAGCACGTTGCCGGCGGCGTCGACGCAGGCGAAGGCGACGAGCCGGCCGCCGCCGCTCATCCGCAGCTGCCCGACGAGGGTGCACTCCGCGCACAGCGTCACGCCGTAGGAGGCGTTCTCGACGTTCGCGCCGGTGACGACGCGGCCGTCGTCGACGAGCGCGGCCGCGCCGACGGGGAAGCCGGAGTACGGCGAGTACGAGCGGGTCAGCGCCTCGCGGGCCGCGGTGCGCAGCGCGTCGAAGTCGTGGCCGGCCTCGGGTGCGGGGGTGCTCATGCCGGGTACGGCTCCCCGCTGGCCGCCGGGGGGCGCACCCGCCCGACGAAGCCGGCGACCGCGAACAGGGTCGCCAGGTACGGCAGCGCGGACAGGAAGCTGGAGGGCACCGACGAACCGTACGGCAGGACGCCCACGAGGGTCTGCAGGGCGGCGAAGAAGCCGAACAGCAGCGAGGCCGCGACGGCCCCCTTGGGCGTCCAGCGGCCGAAGATGACCGCGGCCAGCGCGATGAACCCCTTGCCGGCGGACATGTTCTCCGTGAACGGGCCGATGGTGCCGACCGACAGGAACGCCCCGCCCAGCCCGGCGATGCCGCCGGCGACGACCACGTTGACGTAGCGGATGCGCAGGACCGGCACGCCCAGGGTGGCGGCGGCCTTGGGGTGCTCGCCGACCGCGCGGGTGCGCAGTCCCCAGCGGGTGCGGAACAGCACCACCTGCAGCGCCACGATGAGCGCGTACATCACGTAGACGACGACGTTGGCCTCGAACAGCAGCGGGCCCAGCACCGGGATCTCCGAGAGCACGGGGATCGGCACCGCCTGCAGCTGGCCCGGCGCGTTGTAGCGCTCGGTGTCGGACTGCATCAGCGCCTTGTAGGCCCAGCCGGTGAACCCGAGGGCGGCCGCGTTGAGCACCACGCCGAGGATGACCTGGTTGACGCGGTAGCGGATGGCGAACACCGCCAGCAGCCAGCCGACCAGCGCGCCGGACAGGACCCCGCCGACGACGCCGGCGCCGAGGCTGCCGGCCAGGGAGCCGACGAGCGCGGCGGTGAAGGCGCCGGTGAGCAGCTGCCCCTCGATGGCGACGTTGACGACGCCGCTGCGCTCGCCGAGCACGCCGGCCAGCGCGCCGAGGATCAGCGGGGTCGCCAGGAACAGGGTCTGGCGCAGCAGCCGCACCACGTCGATCGAGGCCGCGTCGCCGCCGCTCATCGCCCAGCACAGGAAGGAGACCATGAACGCGGCCACGGCCACGCCCACCAGCAGCGGCCCGCGGCGGGCGCGGAAGCCGCGCACCAGCTGGAACAGGCCCAGCACCACCACGAGCGCGCCGAGCACCACCGGCGTCGCGGTGCCCGGGACGGTGAGGTCGGGCAGGCGCACCGCGGTGTCCCCGCCGAAGGCGAAGGTGGCGTCCCCGCGGCCGGAGCCGAGGCCCCAGCCCAGGACGGTGACGGCACCGGTCAGCACCAGCAGCGAGCCGGTCACCACCCGCTTGCGCAGGCCGACGGGCTGCTCGAGCACCTCGTGGACGACGACGGCCTCCGGACGGGCCTGCTGCTCCGCCGCGCTCACCTGCTCCACCCCCCGGCCAGCTCGGTCCCGACGCCGCCGCCGCCGGCGCGCAGCCGGAAGACGGCCCGCACGAGGGCGGGGGCGGCGATGAACAGCACGATGAGGGCCTGCAGGACCCCCACCAGGTCCACCGGCACGCCGGTGGTGGACTGCATCTGCACCCCGCCGGCGCGCAGGCCGCCGAACAGCAGGCCGGCCCCGATGACGCCGTAGGGGTTGTTGCGGCCCAGCAGGGCCACGGTGATCGCGTCGAAGCCGATGGTGCCGGCCACGCTGCCGGTCACGCTGCCGCTGACGCCGAGCACCTGCGAGGCCCCGGCCAGCCCGGCCAGCCCGCCGGAGAGGGCCATCGCGACCACCTGCAGGCGGCCCACCGACATCCCGGCGGTGCGGGCGGCCTCCGGGTTGGCGCCCACGGCGCGCAGCCGGAACCCCAGCCGGGAGCGGCTGAAGAGCCAGTGCACGGCCACGGCCGCGAGCAGCGCCAGCAGCAGGCCGGCGTGCACGCGCAGCGGGCTGCCCAGCAGCAGCGGCAGGCGCGCGCCGGCGTCGACCTGCTCGGAGATGGCCTGCCCGTAGGGCGGGCGCTGGAAGCCCCGGGTGCTCAGCAGGAAGTTCAGCAGGTTCAGCGCGACGTAGTTGAGCATGATCGAGGTGATGACCTCGTGGGCGCCGGTGCGGGCCTTGAGCCAGCCGATGAGCCCGCCCCACAGCACGCCGCCGAGCAGGCCGCCGACCAGGGCCAGCAGCAGGTGCAGGCCGACCGGCAGGTCCCAGGTGAACCCGATCCAGGCGGCGCCGACCGCGCCGAGCACGACCTGGCCCTGCCCGCCGATGTTGAACAGGCCCACCCGGAACGCCAGGGCGACGGCGAGACCGCCGAGGATCAGCGGCGTGGCGTTGACCAGCGTCTCCGAGATCGGGCCGAGGGCGCCCTTGCCGGACAGGTCGGGGCTGTAGACCGCGCCCTCCAGCAGCGCCAGGTAGGCGTCGCGCACCGCGTACCAGGCGTTGGAGAAGGTGTCCCAGGGGTAGCTGAAGAAGTAGCACGCCGCGGCGCGGGTGCGCGCGTCGCCGACGGCGATGAGGACCGCCCCGACGAGGGCGGCACCGACGACGGCGAAGACGGTGACGAGCCAGGTCCGGCGCGGGGCGGGCCGCCGGGGCGCGGCGCCCGCCGGGCCCGCGGGCGGGACCTCCTTCGCGGGGGTCTCGGTGCTCACGCGGTTCCCTCCTGCGGTCGCGCGCCGGCCATGAGCAGGCCCAGCTGCTCGGAGCCGGCGTCGGGGCCGACCTCCCCGGCGATGCGTCCGCGGTACATGACGACGATGCGGTCCGCCAGGGCGCGCACCTCGTCCAGTTCGGTGGAGACGAGCAGGACGGCGGCACCGCGGTCGCGCTCGGCGACGATGCGCTGGTGCACGAACTCCTGGCTGCCGACGTCGACGCCGCGGGTGGGCTGGGCCACCACGAGCAGCTTCAGCGGCCGGGACATCTCGCGGGCCAGCACGACCTTCTGCTGGTTGCCGCCGGAGAGGGTGGACACCGCCGCCTGCGCGCTGGAGGTGCGGATGTCGAACTCCGCGACGCGCTCGGCGGCGTTGCGCGCCACGGCGGCGCGGTCGAGCGAAGGGCCGGCGGAGTACGCGGGGGTGTCCACGAGGTCCAGCACGAGGTTCTCGGCGATGCTGAAGGAGCCGACGAGGCCGTCGTGCAGGCGGTCCTCGGGCACGTACCCGACGCCGCGCTGCAGGACCTGCCGCACGGACAGGCCGGTGAGGTCCTCGCCCGACAGGCGCACGCTGCCGGAGTCCACCGGCTGCAGGCCCACGACGCTGCGGGTCAGCTCGCTCTGGCCGTTGCCGTCGACACCGGCGATCGCGAGCACCTCCCCCGCGCGCACGGTGAGGCTGACGTCGTCGAGCAGCAGCGCGCCGGCGGGGTCGGTCACCCGCAGGCCGGACACCTCCAGCACCGGCTCGCCCGGGGCGGCGGGCGCCTTGTCCACGACCAGGCGCACGTCGCGCCCGACCATGAGCGCGGCCAGCTCCTCCTGCGAGGCGGTGGGCTCGGCGGAGCCCACGACGCGGCCGCGGCGGATGACGGTGATGCGGTCGGCGACGGCCCTCACCTCGCGCAGCTTGTGCGTGATGAAGACGATCGAGGTGCCGGAGTCGGCGAGCTCGCGCATGACGCGCATGAGGTCGTCGGTCTCGGCGGGCGTGAGCACCGCGGTGGGTTCGTCGAGCACGAGCACCTTCGCCTCGCGCAGCAGCGCCTTGAGGATCTCCACGCGCTGCTGCACGCCGACGGCGAGGTCGGAGACCAGCGCGTCCGGCGGCACCGCGAGCCCGAAGCGCTCGGAGGTCTCCAGCACCCGCGCCCGCGCCCGCCGGCGGTCCAGCAGGCCGCCGCCGCGGGTCAGCTCGGAGCCGAGGACGATGTTCTCGGTGGCGGTGAAGCCCGGCACCAGCATGAAGTGCTGGTGCACCATGCCGATCCCGGCGGCCATCGCGTCGCCCGGCGAGGAGAACCGCACCGGTTCGCCGTCGACGAGGACCTCCCCCTCGTCGGGCGCGTGCAGCCCGTAGAGGACGTTCATGAGCGTGCTCTTGCCCGCGCCGTTCTCGCCGAGCAGGGCGTGGATCTCGCCCTCCCGGACCGTCAGGTCGATCCCGTCGTTGGCGACGAGGGACCCGAAGCGCTTGGTGATGCCTCGGAGTTCCAGCTCCACGTGCGCGTCGTTCCCCTCGTGGCCTTCGTGGGTGGTGCAGCGGTGGTGCTGCGGTGGTGCTGCGTGCCCGGCCGGGCGCTGGACCCGGCCGGGCCGGGTGTCAGCTCGCGGCGATCGCGCTGGGCGAGGTGATCTCGATGGAGCCGTCGACGATGCCCGCGCGGACGGTCTCCAGCTCGCTCTTCAGCTCGGCGGGGACCTGCGCGTCGAACTCGTTGAACGGCGCCAGGCCGACGCCCTCGTTCTCCAGGGTGCCCACGTAGGAACCGGTCGGGGCCTCGCCGTCGGCGGCGGCGAGCACGTACTCCTTCACGGAGTCGGTGAGGTTCTTGGTGACCGAGGAGATGAAGTACTGGCAGTACTGCTCGGCGCTCTCGCAGCCGTCGGTGTCCACCCACACGAGGTTGAGGCTGCCGCCGGCGGCCTCGGCGGCCGCACCGGCGCCGAGGCCGGCCTGGCCGGCCACCGGCATGATGACGTCGGCGCCCTGGCCGGCGAGGGTCTCGGTGATGGAGCGGCCCGCGGCCTGGTCCTGGAAGCTGTTGGCGAAGGTGCCGCCGCCGGGGTTGTTCTCGTCCCAGCCGAGGACGCGGACGTTCGTGCCCTTCTGCTGGTTGTGGTGCTGCACGCCCTCCCAGAAGCCGTCCATGAAGATGGTGACCGGCGGGATGGGCAGACCGCCCCAGGTGCCCACGACGCCCGTCTTGGTCATGCCGGCGGCGAGGTAACCGCCCAGGAACGCGGCCTCGGCGGTGTTGTACTGCAGCGCGTAGACGTTGGGCTCCTCGGAGGAGGAGTCGATCTCGGCGAAGGACTGGTCCGGGTTCGCGGAGGCCACCTCCTTCATGGAGTCGGCCATCAGCCCGCCCACGCCGATGATCGTGTCGCAGCCCGCCTGGACCTGGGCCTGCAGGTTCGGCGTGTACTGGGTGTCGTCGGCGGAGGGCACGTAGGAGATCTCGATGTCCGGGTTCTCCTCCTTGGCCGCCTCCATGCCGGCGTAGGAGCTCTGGTTGAACGAGCGGTCGTCGACGCCGCCGGTGTCCAGGACCATGCACGCCTTGAAGGCGTCACCGCCGCCGGAACCCTCCGCCGGGCCGGCGCTGTCGTCGGGCCGGCTGCCGCAGGAGGCCAGCAGCAGGGCGGCGGCGCCCACGGCGGCCACCGGGGCGAAGCGGTGCAGGGTCTTCATGGGGGAGGTCCTCCAGGTCGGGGGCGGAGGCGGACGACGACGCGGAAGGCTGGATCGGCGAACGCGCGGACATCGTACGGCGCGAAAAGCACGGTTCCGTCCGTGCGAGCGGGCAGGTTGTCCAGATCGAGACCATCCGGGCGATGGATCCGGACGGGACGGCCGGGCGGAGGGGTCGGGCGGAGGGGTCGGGCCCGCCCTCAGCCCGCGGACCTGCGCGGGCCCTGCAGCAGCGCCCGCCGGGAGGCGGCCGTCGCCGCGAGGACGCCGATGCCGGTGGCCAGCGCCGCCTCGTCGGGGGCGTAGTCGCCGCGGTGCAGGTCGTAGGTCGTGCCGCCGGGGGTGCGCGTGCCCAGGCGGACCATCGCCCCGGGCACGTGGTGCAGGTACCAGGCGAAGTCCTCCCCGCCCAGCGACTGGCGGGTGGGCAGCACCGCGTCGTCGCCGAGCAGCCCGCGCGCGGCGTGCTCCAGCGCCGCGGTGGCGCGGACCTCGTTGTCGACCGGCGGCACCCCGCGCACGAGGACGACCTCCGCGCTCACCGCGTACGGGCGCACCAGGTCGGCGACGACGGACTCGACGAGCTCGCCGGCGTGCTGCCAGGCCTCGGTCTCCATGCACCGCAGCGTCCCGGCGGCGTAGCCCTCGGCGGGCACGGCGTTCGCGGCGTCCCCGGCGTGCACCGCGCCCCAGGTGAGGTTCACCCCGGCGCGCGGGTCGACGCGGCGGGCCAGCACGGCCGGCAGCTGGGTGACGACCTGCCCGAGGGCGAAGACGAGGTCCCCGGCCAGGTGCGGGCGGGAGGTGTGGCCGCCGGTGCCGCTCAGGCGCACGGTGACGTGGTCGGAGGCGGAGGTGATCGGCCCCGCCTTCAGCCCGACCGTCCCGACGTCCAGGGTGGGGTCGCAGTGCAGGCCGTAGACGGCGGCGGCGCCCTCCAGGACGCCGGTGCCGATGACGTCGAGCGCACCGCCGGGCATGACCTCCTCGGCGGGCTGGAACAGCAGCCGCACGCCGTGCGGGAGCTCCCCGGCCCGGTGCAGCGCCGCGAGGACCATCCCGGCCCCGGCGACGGCGGCGGTGTGCACGTCGTGCCCGCAGGCGTGCGCGGTGCCGGGCACCGTGGAGGCGTAGGGCAGGCCCGTGGCCTCCTGCACGGCCAGCGCGTCGATGTCGGCGCGCAGCACCAGCCGGGGGCCGTCGGCCGGCCCGACGTCGGCGACCAGGCCCGTGCCCGGCAGCAGGCGCACCGCGAGCCCCGCCCGCGCCATCGCCTCCGCCAGCAGGCGGGTCGTGCGGTGCTCGGCGCGGGCGAGCTCGGGGTGGGCGTGCACGTCGCGGCGCAGGGCGCGCGCGGCGGGCTCGTGCTCGGCGACCAGGGCAGCGAGCTCGTCCAGCCCTGCGGTCGCGGCCGCGGGGCTGCTGGTGTCGCTGCTCACGCCGGGCGACGCTACTCCGCGAGCGCGGCGCCCCGCAGGCCGCACCACCCGGGCGGGTGCTCAGACGATGGAGTCCAGCCCGGCCTCCTTGGCGCGCGCGACGAGCTTCTTGACCTCCTGGGCGCGCGCCCGGGTGGTCACCAGGAGCGCGTCGGGGGTGTCCACGACGACGAGGTCGTCGACGCCGAGCAGCGCCACGACGCGCCCGTTGGCCGGCACCACCAGGCCCCCGGCGACGCCCTCGGTCAGGACGAGGTCGGCGTCGCCGAGCACCTTGGGCTGGTCCACGTCGGCGGGCAGCAGCTCGGCCAGGGAGGAGAAGTCGCCGACGTCGTCCCAGCCGAAGGTGGCGGGCACGACGGCCACCCGGCCCTCCTCGGCGGCGGGCTCGGCGACGGCGTGGTCGATGGCGATGGAGGGCAGCGCGGGCCACTGCTCGGCCAGCACGGCCTCGCGCTGCGGGGTCTCCCAGGCGTCGGCGATGCGCTGCAGCCCGGCGTGCAGGGCGGGCGCGTGGGCGGCCAGCAGCTCCAGCAGGACGTCGGCGCGGGCCACGAACATGCCGCCGTTCCAGCGGTAGTCGCCGGTGGAGAGGTAGGCCGCGGCGGTGCGCGCGTCGGGCTTCTCCTTGAACTGCAGGACGCGGCGGGCGTTCGGTGCGCCCTGCAGCCGCAGCCGCTTGCCCAGGCGGATGTAGCCGAAGCCGGTCGCCGGGTGCGAGGGGGCGATGCCGATGGTGACGACGAAGCCGCGGCGGGCGGTGACGACGGCCTCCTCCACGGAGGACTCGAAGTCGTCGCGGCCGGAGATGTTGTGGTCGGCGGCGAAGGAGCCCAGGACGGCGTCCGGGTCGCGGCGCACCAGGACGGCCGCCGCCAGGCCGATGGCCGCCGCGGAGTCGCGCTGGCACGGCTCGCGCAGCAGGTTGGCGGGCGCCAGGTCCGGCAGCTGGTCGGCGACGGCCCCGGCGTGCGAGCGGCCGGTGACCACCAGGGTGCGCGAGGCGTCGGTCAGCGGCAGCAGCCGGTCCCAGGTGGACTGCAGCAGGGTGCGGCCGCGGCCGGTGAGGTCGAGCAGGAACTTGGGGCGGCCGCTGCGCGACAGCGGCCACAGCCGGGTGCCGGCCCCGCCGGCGGGCACCACGGCGTGGAAGTCGGACAGGTCGATCGTCGCGTCCTCGAGGTCGTCCACCGACCACGTTCCCCCGTCAGTCATGGCCCGGAACCTACCGGTGCGCCGCGCCGCGCCAGGGGCGGTCGGCGCGATCGGGTGGACCTGCTCACCCGATCGGCCTGCGGCGGGCCGCGGGGCTTCCCCGCCGGCTCCCCGTCCCCTAAGGTAGGTGAGCCTGACCTGCGTGATCCCTGCCGCACAGCGCCGTGAGTCCTTCGTCACAAAAGCTCCGCACGGCCTCCTGCGGGCGCTCCCGCGACCCCTGCGCGCCTACAGTGGACGCAGGACGCCGCCGCCCGAGCGCCGTAGCCCGGGGAGCCGGCGTCGAGGACACTCGAGGAGGACGCCGGTGGCCACGAGCCTCACCCCACCCGGACAGGGCAGCCCTGTCGGCAAGCTGAAGCCAGCGGGCACGCTCTACCGCGGCCGCGAGGGCATGTGGTCGTGGGTGATGCACCGCATCACCGGCGTGGCCATCTTCTTCTTCCTGTTCGTGCACGTCCTGGACACCGCGACGGTGCGCGTGTCGCCGGAGGTCTACGACGGCGTCATCGCCCAGTACAAGAACCCCGTCATGGGCCTGGGCGAGGCCGGCCTCGTCGGCGCGGTGGTCTTCCACGCGCTCAACGGCGTCCGCATCATCCTCGTGGACTTCTGGTCCGGCGGGACCAAGCACCAGCGCAAGCTCTTCTGGGGCGTCGTCGCCCTGTGGACGGTCCTCATGGTCCCCTTCCTGATCCGCCACCTGACCATCGTCTTCACCCACTGAGGGCCGAACCGTGAGCGCACCCGAGCAGACCCCCGGCGGCTCCTACGCCCCGGCCCTGGAGACCCCCCGCTCGCCGTACCGGCGCAGCCGCTCCACGCACACCAACTGGGAGCTGTACGGCTGGCTGTTCATGCGGATGTCGGGCGTGGTCCTGATCGTCCTCGTCTTCGGCCACCTCTTCGTCAACCTCATGACCGGCGAGGGCATCCACCAGGTCAACTGGGGCTTCGTGGCCGGCAAGTGGTCCAGCCCGTTCTGGCAGGTCTGGGACCTGCTGATGCTGTGGCTGGCGCAGCTGCACGGCGCCAACGGCGTCCGCACGATCATCAACGACTACGCCGAGCGCGACGCCACCCGCTTCTGGCTGAAGATGGCCCTCTACCTCGCCAGCGCCATCGTCATCGTCGTCGGCACGCTCGTCATCTTCACCTTCGACCCGTGCGCCGACCCCAGCCAGACCTTCGACTTCTGCCGTCCGGCGATCGACAACGTGCCCACCGTCACCAGCCCCAACAGCTGACCGGCGAGCGAGGAGGAGCTAGACCATGCAGACGCACCAGTTCGACGTCGTCATCGTCGGCGCGGGCGGCGCGGGCATGCGCGCCGCGCTCGAGTCCGGCCAGCGGGCCCGCACGGCCGTGCTCACCAAGCTCTACCCGACGCGCTCGCACACCGGTGCGGCCCAGGGCGGCATGTGCGCCGCGCTGGCCAACGTCGAGGAGGACAACTGGGAGTGGCACACCTTCGACACCGTCAAGGGCGGTGACTACCTCGTCGACCAGGACGCCGCCGAGGTGATGTGCAAGGAGGCCATCGACGCGGTCCTGGACCTGGAGAAGATGGGGCTGCCGTTCAACCGCACCCCCGAGGGCCGCATCGACCAGCGCCGCTTCGGCGGCCACACCCGCGACCACGGCAAGTCGCCGGTGCGCCGCTCGTGCTTCGCCGCCGACCGCACCGGGCACATGATCCTGCAGACCCTCTACCAGCAGTGCGTCAAGCACGAGGTCGAGTTCTTCAACGAGTTCTACGTGCTCGACCTGCTGCTGGTGCCGGCCTCCGAGGCGCGGACGGGGACCGAGATCGAGGGCGCGGCCGACCAGCCCGGCCTGGCCACGCCCCCGACCATCGGCGTGCCCGGCGACAAGCGCGTCGCCGGCGTCGTCGCCTACGAGCTGGCGACCGGCGAGATCCACGTCTTCCAGGCCAAGTCGGTGGTCCTGGCCACCGGCGGCGCCGGCAAGGTCTACAAGACGACGTCCAACGCCCACACCCTCACCGGTGACGGCATGGGCATCGCCTACCGCCGCGGCATCCCGCTGGAGGACATGGAGTTCTTCCAGTTCCACCCGACCGGCCTGGCGGGTCTGGGCATCCTGCTCTCCGAGGCCGCCCGCGGCGAGGGCGGCATCCTGCGCAACGCCGACGGCGAGCGGTTCATGGAGCGCTACGCGCCCACCATCAAGGACCTCGCGCCGCGCGACATCGTCGCCCGCTCGATGGCCAACGAGGTCCGCGAGGGCCGCGGCGCCGGGCCGAACAAGGACTACGTCCTGCTCGACCTGACCCACCTGGAACCCGCGCACATCGACGCCAAGCTGCCGGACATCACCGAGTTCGCGCGCACCTACCTCGGCGTGGAGCCGTACACCGAGCCGGTCCCGGTGTACCCGACGGCGCACTACGCCATGGGCGGGGTGCCCACGAACGTCGACGCGGAGGTCCTGCAGGACAACACTCGCGTCGTGCCCGGCCTCTACGCCGCCGGCGAGGTCGCCTGCGTGTCCGTGCACGGCTCGAACCGGCTGGGCACGAACTCGCTGCTCGACATCAACGTCTTCGGCCGCCGCGCCGGCATCGCCGCCGCGGAGTACGCCACGAAGGCCGAGTGGATCGCGCTGCCGGAGAACCCGGAGGCCGACGTCGTCGCGCAGCTGGCGACGCTGCGCGACCGCCCGCAGGGCGAGCGGATCGCCGACATCCGCCGCGACCTGCAGGAGACGATGGACCTCAACGCCCAGGTGTTCCGCACCGAGGCGACGCTCAAGCAGGCGCTCACCGACATCGAGCGGCTCAAGGAGCGCTACGCCCGCGCCTCGGTGCAGGACAAGGGCAAGCGCTACAACACCGACCTGCTCGAGGGCCTGGAGGTCGGCTTCCTGCTCGACCTCGCCGAGGTGATGTGCCTGGGCGCCCTGGAGCGCAAGGAGTCCCGCGGCGGGCACTTCCGCGAGGACTACCCCAACCGCGACGACGTCAACTACATGCGGCACACGATGGTCTACCGCGAGAAGGACGCCGCCGGTCAGCACACCTTGCGCCTGGACTTCAAGCCCGTCGTCCAGACGCGCTACCAGCCGATGGAGCGCAAGTACTGATGTCCACCTTCGAGACCAGCCCGTCGGAGACGAACGCCGAGTCCGGCCCGGCCAAGTCCGCCGCGCGCGCCCACGAGGGCCCCGGCGGGGCCGAGCCGCGCCCGGGCGGCAACGAGTCGAAGACGGGTGAGATCCCCTCCTTCGACGTCACCCTGCGCATCCGCCGCTACGACCCGGAGGCCGACTCCGAGCCGCACTGGGAGGACTACCGCCTCACCATGTACGGCACCGACCGCGTGCTGGACGCCCTGCACAAGGTGAAGTGGGAGGTCGACGGCGCCCTGACCTTCCGCCGCTCTTGCGCGCACGGGGTGTGCGGCTCGGACGCCATGCGCATCAACGGCCGCAACCGGCTGGCCTGCAAGGTGCTGCTGAAGGACCTCAACCTCGACAAGCCCATCACCGTCGAGCCCATCAAGGGCCTGCCGGTGGAGAAGGACCTCGTCGTGGACATGGAGCCCTTCTTCGCGGCCTACCGCGAGGTGATGCCGTTCCTCATCACCAAGGGCGCCGAGCCCACCCGCGAGCGCGTGCAGTCCCAGGCCGACCGCGAGCGCTTCGACGACACCACCAAGTGCATCCTGTGCGCGGCGTGCACCTCGAGCTGCCCGGTGTTCTGGACCGACGGCCAGTACTTCGGCCCGGCCGCGATCGTCAACGCGCACCGCTTCATCTTCGACAGCCGCGACGCCGGCTCCGACCTGCGCCTGGAGATCCTCAACGACAAGGAGGGCGTGTGGCGCTGCCGCACGACCTTCAACTGCTCGGAGGCCTGCCCGCGCGGCATCCAGGTCACCCGGGCGATCAGCGAGGTCAAGCAGGCGCTCATCGCCCGCAGGATGTGAGCCGACCCGCTCGCCCGAGGGCCCCGTTCCGCACCGCCGGGACGGGGCCCTCGGGCGTTCCCGGCGGCGCTGGGGGACACTTGGCCGCGACGCTCGGGCCGCCGGTCCGCGAGGGAGGAGCCGGATGCGCCACCAGGACCGCTACCTGCAGATCAGCCGGATCCTGTCCCGGCACGGTCTCGGGTTCCTCATCGACGCCCTGGGCCTGGAGCGCTGGGTGCGCACCGACTTCGAGCTGCTGGGGCTGCGCTCGCGCGACCGCGAGCGGCACTCGCGCGCCGAGCACGTGCGCATGGTCATGGAGGAGCTCGGCCCGACGGCGGTGAAGCTGGGGCAGATCCTGTCCACCCGCCCCGACCTGCTCTCCCCCGCCTTCCAGCGCGAGCTGGAGAAGCTGCAGGACTCCGCGATGCCGGTGCCCTACGACGACGTCCGCCGCGCGGTCGTCGAGGAGCTCGGCGAGGACCCCGAGGCCCTGTTCGTCGCCTTCAGCCGCGAACCGCTGGCCAGCGCCTCCATCGGCCAGGCCCACACCGCCGTCGTCGAGGACGGCACCCAGGTGGTGGTGAAGGTCCGCCGCCCCGGCGTCGTCGAGGAGGTCGAGGGCGACCTGGAGATCCTGCGGGCGCTGGCCGTGCAGGCCTCGCGCCGCTGGTCGGCGGCCGCGGACTACGACGTCGTGGGCCTGGCCACCGACTTCGCCGACACGCTGCGCGCCGAGCTGGACTACCTGCAGGAGGGGCACAACGCCGAGCGGTTCGCGCAGAACTTCGCCGGCGACCCCGACATCCACGTGCCGAAGGTCTACTGGGACACCACGACCTCGCGCGTCATCACGCTGGAGCGCCTGCACGGGGTGAAGATCAGCGACGTCGAGGGGCTGGCCCGCTACGGCGTCGACCGCTCCGACCTGGCGGCCCGGGCGACCCGGCTGCTGGCCGACATGGTCTTCGAGCACGGCTTCTTCCACGCCGACCCGCACCCGGGCAACTTCCTCATCGAGGAGTCCGGGCGCATCGGCCTGCTCGACTACGGCATGGTCGGCACGGTCGACGAGCGCTCCCGCGAGCACCTGGCGATGCTGCTGGCCGCCTTCGACCGCCGCGACCCGGCCCGCATCGCCGCCGCGTTCGCGACCGTCGGCGTGACCGAGCACCGCGTGGACCGGGTGCGGCTGACGGCCGACTGCGCCCACCTGCTGCGCACCTACGAGGGGCTGCCGCTGGGGCGCATCAAGGTGGGCGACGTCGTCCGCGACGTCTTCGAGATCCTGCGCCGGCACCACCTGGCCCTGCCGCGCAACCTCGCCCTGGTCGTCAAGATGATCGTGATGACCGAGGGCCTGGGCGCCAGCCTGGACCCGGACTTCCAGCTCGGGCGCGCCCTGAACCCCTACGCGCGCCGGCTGGTGCGCCGCCACCTGGACCCGCTGTCGGTGGCCAAGAGGCTGCGCCAGGCCGGGATCGACGCCGCCGCGCTCGGCGTGGAGCTGCCCGGCCAGCTCGGGCGCGTCCTGGACGTCCTGGACCGCGACGGGGTCTCGGTCTCGCTGCGCACCGAGGACCTGGAGCCGCTGGTGACCCGGGTGGAGCGCATCGGCAACCGGCTCGTCGTCGGGCTCATCGTCTCCGCCGGCGTCGAGGCGCTCGCGGTGATCGCCTCCACCGACCCCGACCGGCTGAAGCCGCACGAGACGAAGGTCGCCGCGGTCGGCGTCGCCGCGCTGGGCGCGCTCACCGGCTACCTGGGATGGACCGCCCGCGGCCACCGCGGCAAGCGCCGCCGCTGACCCCTGTGGACGACTCAGCTGAAGCTGGCCTGCACGACGCGGTGGCCGCCGGGGCGGGCGAAGCGCGAGCGGCGCAGGTCGCGCACGACGAAGCCGCGGGTGATGAAGCGGTCGGTGCCGTCGAAGCGGGGGGCGAACGGCGAGCGGCCGTGCATGGCGCGCAGGTTGTCCAGCAGCAGCACGTCGCCCGGCTGCAGCACGACGGCGTGCCGGTGCGCGACGTAGATCTCCAGCACGCGCTCCAGCAGGGCCTGGGCGTGCTTGGTGATGCCGTGCATGAGGTCCTGGTCGACCAGCATCGTGGGGTCGTCGGCGTCACCGGACAGGATGGAGAACGGGCCGCGCACCTCGCGGGTGTCGAGGAAGTCGGCGAAGGACTCGTCGACCAGCGTCGTCCACAGCGGGCGGAACAGCTCCATGACGTCGGTGGGGTCGACGTGGGCGAGCAGGTCGCGGGCCGGGAAGGCGTAGGTGGCGGCGTCGGCGTCCCCGCGCAGGCAGCCGAGGACGACGTAGTCGGGGCGCAGGTCGGAGAAGCACTGCTCGGTGTGCGCCTCCAGCTCCACGCGCGAGCCCTGCGACTGCTGCGTGGCGGCGAGCCTGGCGTTGGGGACCATGTCCTGCAGCAGGTGCCCGTGCCCCTCGGCGGCGTAGCCGAGCATGTGGCCGAGCGCGTGGCTGACGACGGCCTGCTGGCGGGCCAGCAGCGTGCGCCCGCCGACACCGCCGGTGTTGTCCGGCGGGGTGGCCGGCAGCTCGCCGACCTCCAGGCCGCGCAGGACGAGCACCCCGGAGTCGGAACCGCGCTCCTCGAAGGCCCACAGCGTCTCGGCCAGCCCCGCCGGCAGCTCGCGCGCCAGCAGGCGCGCCTGCCGGCCGAAGGCGTCGGGGTCGGTGACGGGGTCGGCGCTCAGCCGGGCGCCCAGGGCGGCCAGCTGCTCGCGCTCGCCGGCGGCGAGCTCGCGCAGGGTCGGCACCGTGGCCGAGGAGTCGAGGAACACAGAGGTCATGGCGGTCTCTCCATCGTCGACGAACCGAGTGCTGCCCACCGTAGCGCCTGCGAGTGGGCAGACTGCCCAGATCGGCGTGCCCGATCCGGGCAGTCTGCCCGCGCAGTGCGACCGATCCGCCCGTGCAGGGCGATCAGCGCGGGATGAGCCCGTGCGGGTCGATGACGAACTTCTTCGGCGCGCCGGCGTCGAACTCGGCGTAGGCGGCGGGCGCCTCGTCGAGCGAGATGGGCGTCGCGCCGACGGCCTTCGCGATCTGCACCTTGTCGTGCAGGATCGCCATCATCAGCTGCCGGTTGTACTTCATCACCGGGCACTGGCCGGTGGTGAAGGCCAGCGACTTCGCCCAGCCGGTGCCGAGGTCCAGCGAGAGCGCCCCCTTCTTGGCCGCCTCGTCGACGCCCCCGGGGTCGCCGGTGACGTACAGGCCCGGGATGCCCAGCGCTCCCCCGGCGCGGGTGATCTGCATGAGGGAGTTCAGGACGGTGGCCGGGGCCTCGGTGGCCGAGCCCGCACCGTGGCCGCGGGCCTCGAACCCGACGGCGTCCACGCCGCAGTCGACCTCGGGGACGCCGAGGATCTGCTCGATCTGGTCCTGCGGGTCGCCCCGGGAGACGTCGACGGTCTCGCAGCCGAAGCTGCGGGCCCGCTCCAGCCGTTCGGCGTTGAGGTCGCCGACGATGACGACGGCCGCCCCGAGCAGCTGCGCGCCGGCGGCGGCGGCGAGCCCCACCGGGCCGGCCCCGGCGACGTAGACGGTCGAGCCGACCCCGACCCCCGCGCTGACGCAGCCGTGGAAGCCGGTCGGGAAGATGTCCGAAAGCATCGTCAGGTCGAGGATCTTCTCCATCGCCTGGTCCTTGTCGGGGAACCTCAGGCAGTTGAAGTCCGCGTACGGCACGAGGACGTACTCGGCCTGGCCGCCGACCCAGCCGCCCATGTCGACGTAGCCGTAGGCGGAGCCCGGCCGGTCGGGGTTGACGTTGAGGCAGATGCCGGTCTGGCGCTCCTTGCAGTTGCGGCAACGGCCGCAGGCGATGTTGAAGGGCACCGAGACGAGGTCGCCGACGTCGAGGAACTCCACGTCGCGGCCCTTCTCGACGACCTCGCCGGTGATCTCGTGGCCGAGGACGAGGTCGGGCGGGGCCGTGGTGCGCCCGCGCACCATGTGCTGGTCGGAGCCGCAGATGTTGGTCGCCACGAGCTTGAGGACGACGCCGTGGTCCACGCGCCGGCCGACGTTGGCCGGGTTGACCCCGGGCCCGTCCCGCAGCTCGAAGGTGGGGTAGTCGATGGTCTGCACCTCGACCCTGCCGGGACCGAGGTAGGCGATGGCGCGGTTGCCGCCGGGTGCGCTGGTCGTCGTGCTCACGCGTGGACCTCCTCCTGGAGCGGCCGGCCCCGTCGCCGGCCCGCGGACCACACCCAACCGCCCCGGCGGCGCGCGGCGCAAGGACGCGCCGGTCGCGCGGGCGGCCGGTGCCCCGTCGTACGTCCGCGCTCGTCCTGCCGCCGGTGCAGAACGTCGGCTTCCTCGTCGGCGGGGAGGTCTTCCACCCCGGGGACGCCTACGAGGTCCCCGGGGTGCCGGTGGGCACGCTGCTGCTGCCCACGAGCGGGCCGTGGGCCTCGGTCGCCGAGGGCGTGGACCACCTGCGGGCGGTGGCACCGCGGCGGGCGGTGCAGGTCCACGACCTCATGCTCTCCGAGCCCGGCCAGCAGGCCACCCTGCGCTTCCTGAGCCAGCTGGGCGGCGTGGAGGTGGAGCTCATCCCCGTCGGGTCGACCGCGACCCCCTGAGCCCGCGGACCCCCAGCACGGCGATGGCCGTGCCGAGGACGAGGCTGACGACGACGAGCACGAGGTGGACGAGGAAGAAGGGCTGCGGGCCGCCCTCGAAGGAGCGCGGGTCGGCCCAGATGTTGCGCAGGAAGTTGGGCCAGATGAACCAGCTCCACACCCCGAACGCGACGAGGAACCAGCTGGCGGGCTTGGAGAGGACCACGCCCCGATCCTCCCACCGCGCCCTCAGCGGCGTGCGCCCCGCCCGCCCCGGCGCCCGCCGCGCCGCAGCAGCGCGAGGGCGCCCGCGCCGGTGGCCGCCGCCCCGAGCACGAGCCCGGAGACGAACGGGCGCCCCGCGGTGCCCGAGCGCTGCTCGGGACCGGGTTCGGGCCCCAGCGGCACGACCAGCCGCGCCTCGGCCATGAGGTCGGGACGCAGGGTGCCGGCGTCGTCGGCGCGGGTGGCCGCCCAGGAGGCGGCCAGCAGGATGAGCCGGCCGATGAGGTTCATGAGCACGAGCAGCACCACGAGCGTCGCGGCAGCGCCGAGGAAGGCGTTGCCCTCGGCGCTGCGCCGGGCGAAGGAGGTGCCGAACTGCTTGAGCAGCCCCAGGCCGAGCCCGCCGAGCAGGGCCCCCTGCAGCAGGTCGCGCAGCGGCACGTCGGCGTTGGGCAGCACCCGGAAGACGAGCAGGAAGGTGCAGGTGTCCATGACGAGGGCGACGAGGAAGCCGAGGGCGGTCAGCAGCCACCGCGACCAGGTGGACGGCTCGAAGCCCATCGCGTCCAGCAGGTAGCCGCCGACGCCGTTGGTGGCCACGACCGCGGCCACCGACAGGCCCACGCCGAGGCCGACGACGACCATGCCCAGCAGGTCGCGCAGCCTCACGAGCAGGAAGTTGCCGTCGCCGGGGTCGTCGCCGAAGACGGCGCGGATGCCCTGGCGCATGCCGTCCATCCAGCCCAGGCCGGTGAACAGGAACGTCGCGATGGAGACGACGAAGGTCCAGGTGAGGGCGGAGCCCTCCAGGAAGTCGTTGATGTAGATGCCGGTGGCCCGCTCCCCGTCCGCCCCGGCGGGGCGGTTGCCCTGGTGGACGAGGCCGGGGGCGTACTGGTCGACGCCCTCGACGAGGTTGCGCACGACGTAGTCGCGCACCTGCGGCACGTCGTTCATGACGAAGCCGAGCACCGTCAGCCCCACGGCGAGGGCGGGGAAGATGGAGAAGAAGGCGAAGTAGGCGATCCCCCCGGCCAGCACGTTGCCGCGGGCGTCGCCGTAGCGCTGCCAGACGCGGGCGGGGAAGCTGCGCGTCACCGTCGTGATCGCGCTCTTGGCCTGCTCGACGGCGCTCACGCCCGGCCCGCACCCCTCACTGCTGGAAGACGAAGTCCTCCCGTGGCCGCCAGACGCCGTCGGCGCCGTGCTCGTAGAGGCTGAACCCCTTCACGGTGAAGGTCGCCTCCCAGTCGCGCAACACGAGCTCGGCGCGGTCCAGGGCGACCTCCTCGACGTCGTGGGCGACCGTGACGTGCGGGTGGTACGGGAAGGCGATCTCGCGGCGCAGCGGGCCGGTGCGCACGGCCGACTGCAGCAGCTCGCACTCGGAGATGCCGCGGGCCACCTGCACGAAGACGACGGGCGAGACGGGGCGGAAGGTGGCCGTGCCGCGCAGGACCACCTCGAACGGCGCGCAGGCGGCCGCCGTCGTCTCCAGGTGCTCGCGGACGGCGTCGAGGTCGTCCAGGTGCAGCTGCGAGGGCGGCAGCAGGGTGATGTGCGGCGGCACCGCGTGGGCGAGGGGGTCGCCGAACCGGGCGCGCCAGGCCGTCAGCTCCGCGGCGTGCGGGGCGGGCACCGGGATGGACACGCCGATGGTGCGCACCCGGTCGTTCACGACCTGCGGCCCGCCCGGGCGCCCAGGAGGCCGACGCGGTCGTAGACGGCGGCCAGGGTCTGCTCGGCGATCTCGTTCGCGCGGGCGGCGCCGCGGGCGAGGATCTCGTCCAGGGCGCCGGGGTCGGCGGCCAGCTCGGAGGCGCGGGCGCGCACCGGGGCGAGCGCGTCGGTGACGACCTCGGCGAGCTCCTTCTTGAGGTCGCCGTAGCCGCGGCCGGCGAAGTCCTCCTCCAGCTGGGAGACGCTGCGCCCGGACAGGGCGGAGTGGATCGACAGCAGGTTGGAGACGCCGGCCTTCTCGACCGGGTCGTAGCGCACCTCGCGGCCGGTGTCGGTGACGGCCGAGCGGATCTTCTTGGCGGTCACCTTCGGCTCGTCCATGACGTCGACGATGCCGGCGGGCGAGGAGGAGGACTTGCTCATCTTCGACCCCGGCTCCTGCAGGTCGTAGATCTTCGCCGTCTCCTTGAGGATGTACGGCTCGGGCACGGTGAAGGTGTCGCCGTAGCGGCTGTTGAAGCGCTGGGCGAGGTCGCGGGTCAGCTCCAGGTGCTGGCGCTGGTCCTCGCCGACGGGGACCTCGGCGGCCTGGTAGAGCAGGATGTCGGCCGCCATGAGGACCGGGTAGGTGAACAGCCCGACGGTGGTGCCCTCGGCGCCCTGCTTGGCGGACTTGTCCTTGAACTGGGTCATCCGGCTGGCCTCGCCGAAGCCGGTCAGGCAGGAGAGGACCCAGGCGAGCTCGGCGTGCGCGGGCACGTGGCTCTGCACGAACAGCGCCGAGCGCTCGGGGTCCACGCCGGCGGCGATGTACTGCGCGGCGGTGATGCGGGTGCGCTCGCGCAGCGCGGCCGGGTCGGGGCCGACGGTCAGGGCGTGCAGGTCCACGACGCAGTACAGCGCCTCGTGGGTCTCCTGCAGGGCGACCCACTGGCGCAGCGCCCCGAGGTAGTTGCCGAGGTGCAGCGAGGAGGAGGTCGGCTGCATCCCCGACAGCAGGCGCGGCCTGCCGCCGCGGGTGGCGCGCTCTACCGTCGTCTCGGCCGCAGGCTGCTCGGGCATGCCCCCATCCTGCCAGCCGCGACGGGGTGGACCACCACGGGCTCCTGTGCGGTTCTGTGCGGTTCTGGTTGACGACGTCCGGCGGGGCGGGCATGCTTCCCGGGTGCGGCGGTGGAGCGACGTGCCGGGCGGCCCCGGCGAGCAGCGGTCCGGCCTGGTGCTCGGCGCGGACTACAACCCCGAGCAGTGGCCCGAGGAGGTCCGCGCCCAGGACGTGCGCCTCATGCGCGAGGCGGGCGTCACCCTCGTCTCGGTCGGCATCTTCGCCTGGGGGCTGCTCGAGCCGGAGCCCGGCCGCTTCGAGCTCGGCTGGCTCGACGACGTCCTGGACGACCTGCACGCCGGGGGCGTCGGCGTCTCGCTGGCCACCGCCACCGCCTCCCCGCCCGCCTGGCTGTCCCAGCGCTGGCCGGAGGTCCTGCCCGTCGACCACGAGGGCCGCCGCGTCGTCTTCGGCAGCCGGCAGAGCTGGTGCCCCAGCTCCCCCGTCTACCGCGAGCGCTCCCTGCAGCTGGTCGAGGCGCTGGCCACCCGCTACGCGCAGCACCCCGCGCTGCGGCTGTGGCACGTCAGCAACGAGCTGGGCTGCCACAACGCCCGCTGCTACTGCGAGGTCAGCGCCGCCTCCTTCCGGCGCTGGCTGGCCGGGCGCCACGGCGACGTGCAGAGCCTCAACGCGGCGTGGGCGACGGCGTTCTGGAGCCAGCACTACACCTCCTTCGAGCAGGTGCAGGTCCCGGCGCTCTCCTCCTCCTTCCCCAACCCCGCCCACGCGCTGGACTTCGCGCGCTTCAGCTCCGACGAGCTGCTGGGCCAGCACCTGGCCGAGAAGGAGGTGCTGCGCCGGCTGACCCCCGAGGTCCCCGTCACGACCAACTTCATGGTCGGCTCGGCCCTGGGGCCGATGGACTACGGCCGCTGGGCCCGCGAGCAGGACGTCGTCGCCAACGACCACTACCTCGTGGCCTCCGGGCCCGGCGCCACCGACGACCCGCGCGCCGAGCTGGCCTACGCCGCCGACCTCACCCGCGGCACCGCCGGCGGGCGGCCGTGGCTGCTCATGGAGCACTCCACCTCCGCGGTCAACTGGCAGCCGGTCAACGTCGCCAAGGGCCCCGGGCAGATGCTGGCCGACAGCCTGGCCCACGTCGCCCGCGGCGCCGACGGCGTCTGCTTCTTCCAGTGGCGCGCCTCCGCAGGCGGCGCCGAGCAGTGGCACTCCGCCCTCGTCCCGCACGCCGGGGAGGACACCGAGCGCTTCCGCGAGGTCGTCGACCTCGGTGCGCTGCTGCACCGCCTCGGGGAGCTGGCGGGCTCGACCGTGCACGCCGACGTCGCCCTCCTCGTCGACTGGCAGAACGCCTGGGCGATGGAGTCGCCCACCCTGCCCTCGGCGCGCGTGGGCCACCGCGACCTGGGGCTGCGCGTGCACGGGCTGCTGCGCGCCGCGCAGACCACCGTCGACGTCGTGCCCGTCGGCGCCCACCCCGACGACCTCGCCGCGACGCTGGCGGGCTACCGCGTCCTCGTCGTCCCCACGCTGTACCTGGCCGACGCGGCCACGGCCGACGCCGTGCGCGCCGCGGCCGCCTCCGGCACCCACGTCCTGGTCACCTACTTCTCCGGCATCGTCGACGAGGACGCGCGGGTGCGCCTGGGCGGCTACCCGGGCGCCTTCCGCGACCTGCTCGGCGTGCGCGTGGAGGAGTTCCACCCGCTGCTGGAGGGCGTCGCGAGCGAGCTCGACGACGGCCGGGTCGGCGACGTGTGGACCGAGCTGGCCACCGCCGAGGAGGACGTGCAGGTGCTGGCCCGCTACGCCGACGGCGCCACCGCCGGCTGCCCGGCCCTGACCCGGCGCGAGCTGCCCTCCGGCGCCGCCGCCTGGTACCTGGGCACCTCCCCCGACGACGAGGCCCTCTCCGAGCTGCTGCGCGAGGTCTGCGAGGGCGCCGGGGTCGCACCCGTCGCCGAGGCCACCGGCCCGGTCGACCTCGTGCGCCGCCGCGCCGCCGACGGGCGCAGCTGGCTGTTCGCGCTCAACACCGGCGACGAGCCCGCCGGCGTGCGGGTCAGCGGTCACGACCTCGTCAGCGGCGAGGCCGTCGACGGGGCCCTGCACCTGGAGCCCGGCGCCGTCGCGGTCGTGCGGGAGGGCTGAACCCTGCTCGCCCACCAGCGCCACGGCGTGATCCTGGAGGCCGTCCGCGAGCACGGCGGCGTCCGCGTGGCCGACCTCGTCGAGCGCCTCGGCGTCTCGGAGATGACCGTGCGCCGCGACATCGGCGAGCTGTCGCGGCGCGGGCTCGTCACCCGCGTGCACGGCGGGGCGGCCGCCGTCGGCGGGCGCTCCAGCGAGGAACCCGGGTTCGCCGCCAAGTCCGCGCTGGAGGTCGAGGCCAAGCGCGCCATCGCCGCCGCCGCGGCCGAGCTGGTCGAACCCGGCGCCTCGGTCGCGCTGTCGGCGGGCACCACCACCGCGGAGGTGGCCCGCGCGCTGCGCGAGAAGCCCGGGCTGACCGTCGTGACGAACTCCCCGCGCGTGGCCGACCTGCTGCACGACCCGGCCGACCACGCCCGCACCGTCGTCCTCACCGGCGGGGTCCGCACCCCCTCCGACGCCCTCGTCGGCCCGGTCGCCCGGGCCGGGCTGCGCGACCTGCACGTCGACCTGCTGTTCCTGGGCGTGCACGGCTTCGACACCGCCGCCGGGCTCAGCACCCCGAACCTGTCCGAGGCCGAGACCGACCGCGCCCTCATGGCGGCCGCCGCGCGGGTGGTCGTCGTCGCCGACTCCTCCAAGTGGGGTGTCGTCGGACTCATGTCGTTCGCCGGGCTCGACGCCGTCGACGTCCTGGTCACCGACCGCGGGCTGGACGCCGGGGCCCACCCCGAGATCACCGAACTCGTCGGCGAGCTGGTGCTCGCCGGTCCCACCGATGGAGGAAGCGCATGAGCGGGAACTCGCACGAGTTCCGCAAGACGTCCCTGCGGATGGCCGACGGGCGGGAGATCGTCTACTTCGACGACACCGAGCCCTGGCTGTCCGGCGAGCGCGTCCGCGACGCCGTCGACCACCGCCCGCTGCCGCCGGCCGACGAGCTGCTGCGCGGCGGCTCGCAGGTCCGGTTCGACCCGCTGACGGGCGACTGGGTCGCGATGGCCTCGCACCGCAACGACCGCACCCTCATGCCGCCGCCGGACCAGGACCCCCTGGCCCCCACCGTCCCCGGCGGCTTCCCCACCGAGATCGCCGACTCCAGCTACGACGTCGTCGCCTTCGAGAACCGCTTCCCCTCCTTCTCCAACCGCATCGGCGGCGAGCCGGGCCTCGTCGACGGCGAACCGCTGTGGCCCACCCGGCCGGCCGCCGGCCGCTGCGAGGTGGTCTGCTTCAGCAGCGACACCCACGGCTCCTTCGGCACGCTGGAACCCCGCCGCGCCCGCACCGTGCTGGAGGCGTGGATCGACCGCACGCAGGCGCTGTCGGCGACCGAGGGCGTCGAGCAGGTGTTCGTCTTCGAGAACCGCGGCGAGGAGATCGGCGTCACCCTGCCGCACCCGCACGGGCAGATCTACGGCTACCCCTACCTGACCCCGAAGACGCAGACGATGCTGCGCCGGGCCCGCGAGCACCGCGAGGCCACGGGCCGCAACCTGTTCCGCGACGTCCTGGACGCCGAACGACGCTCCGGCGCCCGCGTCGTCCTGGAGACCGAGCACTTCACCGCCTACGTGCCGGCGGCCGCCCGCTGGCCCGTCGAGGTCCACCTGGCCCCGCACCGCGACGTGCCGGACCTGCCCTCGCTCGACGACGACGAGCGCGCGGACCTCGTGCGCGCCTACCTGGACCTGCTGGGCCGACTGGACCGCTACTACCCCGACGAGCACCCGCTGCCCTACATCGCCGGCTGGCACCAGGCGCCGGTGCGCGAGGGGCGCGAGGAGTTCCGGCTGCACCTGCAGGTGTTCAGCGTGCTGCGCGGACCGTCGAAGGTGAAGTTCCTCGCCGGCTCGGAGTCGGCGATGGCGGCGTGGATCAACGACACCACGCCCGAGAAGGTGGCGGCACGACTGCGCGAGGTGGCCCGGTGAACCCGACGAGCACGACCAGCTTCTTCGACGCGCCCGAGCGCGGCGCGACCGCGCAGGCGCTGGAGGAGCTGTTCGCCACCACCTACGGCGAGCCGGCGGCCGGCGTCTGGTCGGCGCCCGGTCGGGTGAACCTCATCGGCGAGCACGTCGACTACACCGGCGGCCTCTGCCTGCCGCTGGCGCTGCCGCACCGCACGTTCGTCGCGCTGCGCCCGCGCACCGACGGCCTGGTGCGGGTGCGCTCCGCCCAGGAGAGCGGCTCGGACGTCGAGGTCCGCCTGGCCGACGTCGGCGCGGGCAGCCCCGCCGGCTGGGGCGCCTACGTCGCCGGCGTCCCGTGGGCGATGCTGCGGCAGGGTTTCGCCGGCGAGGCCCTCACCGGCGGTTTCGACGCCCTCGTCGACGGGCACGTCCCCCTGGGTTCGGGGCTGTCCTCCTCCGCGGCCCTGGAGTGCGCGGTCGCCGTCGCCCTCGGCGAGCTCGTCGGCGCCCCGCTCGACGACGCCGGCCGCGCCGCGCTGGCCGGGGCCTGCATGGCGGCGGAGAACGTCGTCGCGGGCGCGGCGACCGGCGGCATGGACCAGGCCGCCTCGCTGCGCTGCCGCGCCGGTGGCGGGATCCTGCTCGACACCCGCGACGACACCGTGCGCCAGGTGGCCCTGGACCTGGCCGGCGCCGGCCTGGCGCTGCTCGTCGTCGACACCCGCGCCGAGCACTTCCACGCGGGCGGTGAGTACGGCAAGCGCCGCGCCGACGTCGAGCGCGCGGCGCAGCTGCTGGGCGTGCCGACCCTGCGCGAGGTCGACCCCGCGCAGCTGGAGGACGCGCTGGAGCGCGTGGGCGCGCAGGAGGACGGGCAGGTGCTGCGCCGGCGCGTGCGGCACGCGGTCACCGAGATCGACCGCGTGCGGCGGACCGCCGAGCTGCTGCAGGACGGCCGCGCCGGCGACATCGGCCCGCTGCTCGACGCCTCCCACGAGTCGCTGCGCCACGACTACGAGGTCTCCTCCCCCGAGCTGGACCTCGCCGTCGACACCGCCCGCGCGCACGGCGCGCTCGGGGCCCGCATGACGGGCGGCGGCTTCGGCGGCTCGGCCGTCGCGCTCCTGGCCGCCGAGCGGGTGGAGGCGGTCGCCGACGCGGTCGCCGCCGCCTTCGCCGGCCGGCGGCTGCGGGCACCGCAGTTCCTGGCCGCGCTGCCCTCCGAGGGTGCGGCGCGGGACCGGTAGCGCCGGGGCGGCCTCCGCACTACGTTCGGTGCACCTCCAACCACGGGGGCACCGGAGCCGGAGGCCGCACCGACGTGGACGACCCGGGCATCGCCCACCTCGAGCTCATCGACGTCGTCCGTCGCTTCACCCGCACCGTCACCGGCGAGTTCTCCGTCGCGCAGCTGCTCGGCGACCTCGTGACCTCGGCGCTGCGGGTGCTGGACGTGGACGGCGCGGGGGTCGTCGTCCCCGGCCCCGGCGGCGTGCTGGCGCTGGCCTCCGCCGCGCCGCGGGACGTGGAGGAGCTGGAGCGCTTCCAGCAGCTGACCCAGGACGGGCCCTGCTTCGACGCCTTCCGCCTCGAGCAGGTCGTCACCTCCGGCGACCTGGCCCTGGAGGGCGACTGGCCGGCCTACCAGTCCTTCGCCGTCGAGCAGGGCGTGCACACCGTCGCCGCGCTCCCGCTGCGCGGGCGCGACGGCGCGCTGGGCGTGCTGACCGTCTACCGCCGCCGGCCCCGCCGCTTCAGCACCCGCGACCTGGCCGCCGCCGGGGCGCTGGCCGACCTGGCCGCCTCCTACCTGGCGGTGACCGCGGCGCGCGACGAGGCCCGCGCCGCGCGCGAGGAGCTGGCCCACCTGGCCGCCCACGACCCGCTGACCGGGCTGCCGGTGCGCTCGGTCTTCCTGCAGCGCCTGGACGCCGCCGTGGCCGCGCTGGGGCCGGGCGCCGCGCTCGGGCTGCTCTTCGTGGACCTCGACGGGCTGAAGTACGCCAACGACACCTACGGCCACCTCGCCGGCGACGAGCTGATCCGCGAGAGCGCCCGCCGCCTGCGGGCCGCGCTGCGCCCCACCGACCTGGTGGCGCGGGTGGGCGGTGACGAGTTCCTCGTCCTGCTGGAGGGGTTCACCACCGAGCAGGCCACCCGGGAGGCCACGGCCGTCGCCGACCGCGTCGTGCGCGAGTTCGCCGCCCCGGTGAGCGGCACGGGCGTGCAGCCGTCGGCGAGCATCGGCGTCGTGGTGGCCACCGGCGAGGACCCGCTGGCCCCGGAGGCGCTGGTCTCGCGCGCCGACGCCGCCATGTACCTGGCCAAGAGCCGCGGGCGGGGGCGCTCGGCGCTCTTCGACCCCGCCGTCTACGCCCACGCCAGCTCCCGCGCGCACCTCGTGCCGGACCTGCAGCGGGCGCTGTCGGCGGGTGAGCTGGAGCTGCACTACCAGCCGATCGTCGACATCCCCAGCGCGCGCGTGAGCGCCGTCGAGGCGCTGGTGCGCTGGCAGCACCCCGAGCGCGGCCTGCTGGCCGCCGAGGAGTTCATCGAGGCCGCCGAGCACGCGCGGCTCATCGGGGCGCTGGGCGCGTGGGTCCTGCAGACCGCCTGCCGGCAGCTGGCGCAGTGGGACCGCGAGCTGGGCGCCGCCTCCCCGGAACGGGTGTTCGTCAACGTCTCCGTCCACGAGCTGGTCGACGAGCGGCTGGAGGAGCAGGTCGTGCGCAGCCTCGCGCAGGCCGGTCTGGCACCGGGACGGCTGGTCCTGGAGGTCACCGAGTCCGGCTTCCTCGACGACCCCCGCGGCGTCGCGGTGCTCTCGCGGCTGCGCTCCCTGGGCTGCGCCCTGGCCATCGACGACTTCGGCTCCGGCTACTCCTCCCTCGGCCGCCTGGTGCACCTGCCGGCGTCCGTGCTCAAGATCGACCGCAGCTTCACCCAGGCGCTGGCCACCACGGCCGAGGCCACCCCCGTCATCGCCTCGGTCGTGCGGCTCGGCCTCGACCTCGGCTGCGACGTCGTCGTCGAGGGCGTCGAGGACGCCTCGACCCTGCAGCGCCTCGCGGACGTCGGCTGCCGGCTGGCGCAGGGGTACCACCTCTCGCGCCCGGTGCCGGCCGCGCAGCTGACCGCGGCGCTCAGCGCCTGAGCCCCGCGGCCGGCACCCCGGCCGACACCCTCAGACGTCCATCCGCTGCAGCCGCCACGAGGCCAGCGCCACCGAGACCACCGCCACCGCGGCGAGCACGAGCGCGGAGGTGCCCACCCCCGTCGCGGCGACCGTGCCCAGCGGGACGTCCCCCGGGATCGCCAGCGAGGCCACCCGGCGGCCGTAGGAGCCGATCGACAGACCCCGCAGCGCGGGCGCCAGACCCGCCAGGAAGGTCTCCCACAGCACCACGTACGCCAGGCCCGCCAGCAGCCCGCGACGGGTCAGCAGCGACAGCAGCACGAACACCCCGCAGTAGGCCGCCGACGTCAGCGCCGTCGCCAGCGCGACCCCGCCGAGGACCCGCCCGGCGGGCTGCTGCACCGAGATCCCCAGCCCCGCGCACGCCGCGGCGGCCGGCAGGCAGACGACGACCGTCGAGGTCCAGGCGGCCGCGAACCGGGCCACCACGACGTGCCAGCGGGGCCGGGCCACGCCCCGCAGCAGCGGCAGCGTGCCGGAGTCGCGCTCGTCGCCGAAGGCCCCGATCCCCAGCACCAGCGCGACGATCGGGACGACGAGACCGGTGAGCAGGTTGCCCGTGAAGGTGTTCTGCACCCCGTAGCGGGCGGGCACGCTCGTGGTGGCCACGACCGCGACGACGACCGCGGCGACGACCAGCGGCAGCGCCGCGAAACCCGCCGTCCGCCCGCGGAAGAGGATGCCGCGCAGGGAGAACCCGAACAGCGAGGTCGACAGCGAGGCAGGCAGCGCGCTCATCGGCCCGCCCCCCTCGCCGCGCGCACCAGGTGCGCGAAGGTGCTCTCCAGGTCCTCGCCCACGCCCTCCACCCGGCGCAGCGTGGCCCCGGTGCGCTGCGCCAGCCGCGGCACGGCCTCCGCCAGCGCCACCGCCCGCGGCGCCTCGACGAGCACGCCGGTGCGCCCGGCCCCCTCCCGGCGCACCGAGACCACGAGCCCCTCCGCCAGCAGCGCCCCGGCCAGTTCCAGCACGCGTCCCCCCTCCAGCCGCACCGTGCGCGGACGGTCCACCAGCAGTTCCCGGATGGCCGTGGGCTCCCCCTCGGCGACCAGCCGGCCGTTGACGACGACGAGCACCCGCTCGGCCATGCGCTCCACCTCGGCGAGCACGTGCGAGCTCACCAGCACCGTGCGCCCCTGCTCGCCCAGGCGGGCGAGCAGGTCCACGTCGGCGCGCCGCTGCGCGGGGTCCAGGCCGTTGAGGGGCTCGTCGAGCAGCAGCACCTGCGGGTCGTGCACGAGCGCCTGCGCGAGCTTCACCCGCTGCCGCATGCCCTTGGAGAAGCCCCCGACGCGGCGGTCGGCGGCGTCGGTGAGCCCGACCGCGGCCAGGACCTCCGCGGCCGCCCGGCCCGGGGAGCGCACCCCGCGCTGGCGGGCCAGGAACTCCACCTGCGTGCGGGCGCTGGCGTGCGCCCAGGTGCCCTCGCCGTCGGCGACGATCCCCAGCACCCGGTGCACGGCCGGGTCGGCGTGCGGGTCCAGCCCCGCGACGCGGACGACGCCCTGGCTGGGGCGGGTGGCGCCCGCCAGCAGGGCCAGCGCCGTCGACTTGCCGGCGCCGTTGTGCCCGAGCAGGCCGGTGACGCCGGCCCCCAGCCGGACGGTGACGTCGGAGAGGGCGACGGTGTCGCCGAACCACTTGCTCACCCCGGTCAGCTCCACCTGCACGTCCCGCACCCGCGCCTGCTGCACGTCCTGCACCTGCGCGCTCACGCGTCGCTCCCCCGTCCGTAGCGGGCGGCGAGCACGGCCGTGCCGCCGACGACGACCACCGCCCACACCACCCAGGCCAGCGTCCCCGGCCCGCTGACCTGCCCGTCGACGATGGAGGCGGCCAGCCGCACCGGGCCGCTGGAGGGGTCCAGCGCCAGCGGCCACTCGGCGCCGGTGACGACGGCGAGCACCCCCGCCAGCGCCGGGCCGACGAGGACGACCGCGAGGTAGCCGCCGACGGCGAACACCCGCCGGGAGGTCAGCGAGCCCACGGCCAGCCCCAGCGCGGCGTGGAAGAGCACCACGACCGCCGAGGCGAGCACGATGCGCGGCAGGTCCCCGGCGTGGTCGGCGGCCCAGGTGCCCGGCGCGTCGGCGGTGGCGATGGAGCCGACGAAGAGCACGAGCATCGGCCCCAGCACGATGAGCGCCAGCAGCCACAGCGCCGCGAGCACCGAGCCGACGACGTACTCCAGCCACGACAGCGCCGTGGCGAAGTACAGCGACAGCACCCGGTCGCGGCGGTCGCGGGTCAGCATCGAGGGGATCGAGGTGGCCACGAACGCCAGCAGCACCACGGAGTTCGTCGCCAGCAGCGCCGAGTAGCCGATGAGGTCGGTGGGCTGCACCTGCACCGCCGGCACCAGCAGCGGCACCGCGACGACGGCCAGCGCCGGCAGGTAGGCCACGGCCAGCAGCAGGAACGGCCAAACCTTCGCGCCGGCGCTGCGGCGCAGGCCCAGCGGGCGGCGCACGCTGGAGGTGACGAACGCCCCCACGGCCGAGCGCCGCGGGCGCAGCGCGCCGCTGAAGCGCGAGTAGCGGATGTCGTGCAGCACCGCGCGCGGCGCCGGCCCCCCGGCTCCCGCGCCCACGCGTCCCTCAGCCACGGGTGCCTCCCATCGCGTCGACGACGACGTCCTCCAGCCCGCGCGCGGCGGGCACCAGCCGCGTCACGCCCGCGCCCAGCTCGGCGGCGAGGTCGCGCACGGCGTCCAGGGCGGCGTCCGGGCTGGCCGACAGCCCGATGCCACCGGCGGCGGTCGGGCTCAACCGCACCCCCAGGGCCTCCACCCGCGGGGCCAGCGCCGCGGCGAACGCGGCGGCGTCGGAGGTCACCCGCAGCTCGACCGCCCCCGAGGGGTCGTGGCCGACGGCGACGGGGCGCTGGGCGGCCAGCGTCCCCGAGCGCAGGACGACGACCTCGTCGCAGGTGCGCTCGATGTCGTCCAGCACGTGGGAGCTGGCCACGACGCGGATGCCCAGCTCGGTGGACAGCCGGCGCACGATGGCGAGCATCTCCTCGCGCCCGGCGGGGTCCAGGCCCGAGGTGGGCTCGTCCAGCAGGACCAGGTCGGGGCCGTGGACGATGGCCTGCGCCAGCTTGGTGCGCTGCTGCATGCCCAGCGAGTACGAGCCCACGGGGCGGCGGCGCTCCTCCTCCAGGCCGACGGCGAAGAGGACCTCGCTGGTGCGGCGCACGGCGTCGCGGCGGCCGAGGCCGCGCAGCCGCGCCAGGTGCACGCACACGTCCTGCGCGGACATGTCGGCCGGCAGGCAGGGGTGCTCGGGCATGAAGCCCACCCGCCGGCGCACCTCGGCGCGCTCGCGCACGACGTCGAGGCCGAGGACGCTGACCGCGCCGCTCCCGGGCCGGACCAGGCCGAGGGCGGCGCGCAGCAGCGTGGACTTGCCGGCGCCGTTCGCGCCGAGCAGTCCGGTGGCCCCGGCCGCCATCGTCACGTCGAGGCGGTCGAGGGCCTGCACCGCGGACGTGCCCGCGCCGAAGCGCACGCTGACGTCGCGGCAGGCGATCCCGGGCGGGTCGAGGGTGCTCACGCACCCATCCGAGCACCTGCGGGTGCCGCGCGGCGTCCATCCTCCGTCGCGGGTCCTGTGCGACGTCCGGGCAGGATCCGTGCGCGCGGTGGAACGCGCGTCAGCCGGCGTAGGTCGCCACGACGGGGGCGTGGTCGGAGAAGCGCTCGGCGTAGCTGGGTGCCCGGTCGGTCTCCACCGAGCGCAGCTTCTGCGCCAGCCCGGGGGTCACCAGCTGGTAGTCGATGCGCCACCCGGTGTCGCGGTCGAAGGCCTGCCCCCGCCAGGACCACCAGGCGTACGGGCCGTCCACGTCGCCGGCCACCCGCCGCTGGGCGTCCACCCAGCCGAGCTCGCCGAACCAGTGGTCGAAGTGGGCGCGCTCGTCCTCCAGGAAGCCCGCCTTGCCGCGGTTGCCCTTGGAGTTCCTGATGTCGCGCTCGGTGTGGGCGATGTTGAGGTCGCCGGCGACGAGGGCCTCGCGGCCGGTGTCGGCGGCCACCCGTCCCAGGTGCGCGAGGCGGGCGTCCATCGCGTCGAGGAAGCGGTACTTGTCCTCCTGCTGCGCCGAGCCCACCTCGCCGGAGTGCACGTACGCGCTGACGAACGTCATCGGGCCGAGGGCCGTGTCGAGGTCCACCTCGATCCAGCGGCCGAAGGTCTCGAAGTACCCGGAGTCGTCGACGCCGATGCGGACCGCGGAGAACTCCGCGTGCGCGGCGACCGCCACCCCGGCGCGGCCCTTGGCCGCGGCCTCGGTGTGCGCGACGTGGGCGTAGCCCGGCAGCGCCTTGCGCAGCTCGGCGTCGGGGGCGCGGACCTCCTGCAGCAGCAGGACGTCGGGGCCGCGGGTCTCCAGCCACGGGTGCATCCCGCGCCGCACCGCGGCCCGGACCCCGTTGACGTTGACGGTCGCGACGACGAGGGACTTCTTGCGGGCGGCCACGGCCGGGGACGCTACCGGACCCCGGCGACAGGCCCCGCGCGACGCTGCGCGGGGCCCGCCGGGGCGCGCCTCAGCGCAGCCCGGCCGCCCGCTCCGCGCTCTCGACGACGTTGGTCAGCAGCAGCGCGCGCGTCATCGGCCCGACCCCGCCGGGGTTGGGGGCCACGAAGCCGGCGACCTCGGCCACGTCGAGGGCCACGTCCCCGGTGAGCCGGCTCCTGCCGGTCTGCGGGTCCGGGACGCGGGAGACGCCGACGTCCAGCACGGCCGCGCCGGGCTTGACGACGTCCCTGGTCACCAGGCCGGGGACCCCGGCCGCCGCGACGACGACGTCGGCGCGGCGCAGGTGCGAGGCGAGGTCGCGGGTGCCGGTGTGGCAGAGGGTGACCGTGGCGTTGGGGTGGCGGCGGGTCAGCAGCAGCCCGATGGGCCGCCCGACGGTGACGCCGCGGCCCACGACGACGACCTCCGCGCCGTCCAGCGGCACGTCGTGGCGCTGCAGCAGGTCGATGACCCCGCGCGGGGTGCACGGCAGCGGGGAGGTGATCTCCTCGCGCACCCGCAGCACCAGCCGGCCCAGGTTCGTCGGGTGCAGGCCGTCGGCGTCCTTGGCGGGGTCGACGAGCTCCAGGACGCGGTTGGCGTCGACACCGGCGGGCAGCGGCAGCTGGACGATGAACCCGGTGCAGGCGGGGTCGGCGTTGAGCTGGGCGACCTCGGACTCGATCTCGCCCTGGGTGGCGGTGCCCGGCAGCTCCACCTGGATCGAGGCGATGCCCACCTCGGCGCAGTCGCGGTGCTTGCCGCGCACGTAGCTGGCCGAGCCGGGGTCGTCGCCGACCAGGACGGTGCCCAGGCCCGGGACGACGCCGCGCTCGCGCAGCACCGCCACCCGCTCCTTCAGGTCCGCCTTGACCGCCGCCGCCGCGGCCCTGCCGTCGAGGACGACCGCGCTCACGCGAAGGTCCCCGCGCTCGGGTACAGCGGGAAGTCGGCCGTCAGCTTCGCGACGCGTGCGCGCAGCGCGTCCGCGTCGAAGTCCGGCTTGAGCGCCTGCGCGATGACGTCGGCGACCTCGGTGAACTCCTGCGCGCCGAAGCCGCGGGTGGCCAGCGCCGGGGTGCCGATGCGCAGCCCCGAGGTGACCATCGGCGGGCGCGGGTCGAAGGGCACCGCGTTGCGGTTGACGGTGATGCCGACCTCGTGGAGGCGGTCCTCGGCCTGCTTGCCGTCGAGCGCGGAGTCGCGCAGGTCGACGAGGACGAGGTGGACGTCGGTGCCGCCGGTCAGGACGGAGACGCCGGCCTCGCGCACGTCGGCGGCGGTGAGCCGCTCGGCGACGATCCGCGCGCCCTCCAGGGTGCGGCGCTGGCGCTCGGCGAACTCCTCGCCGGCGGCGACCTTGAAGGCGACGGCCTTCGCCGCGACGACGTGCATGAGCGGGCCGCCCTGCTGGCCGGGGAAGACCGCGGAGTCGACCTTCTTGGCGAACTCCTGCCGGGTGAGGATCAGCCCGGAGCGCGGGCCCGCGAGCGTCTTGTGGACCGTGGAGGTGACCACGTCCGCGTGCGGGACGGGCGAGGGGTGCAGCCCCGCGGCGACCAGGCCGGCGAAGTGCGCCATGTCGACCATGAGGTGCGCGCCGACCTCGTCGGCGATGGAGCGGAAGGCGGCGAAGTCGAGCTGGCGGGGGTAGGCCGACCAGCCGGCGATGATGAGCTTCGGGCGCGCCGACAGCGCCGTGGCGCGCACGACGTCCATGTCGACGCGGAAGGTCTGCGGGTCCACGCCGTAGGACGACACGTCGTACATGCGCCCGGAGAAGTTGATCTTCATGCCGTGGGTCAGGTGGCCGCCGTGGGCCAGCTCCAGGCCCAGGATGCCGTCGCCGCCGCGGATGAAGGCGTGCATGGCGGCCGCGTTGGCGCTGGCGCCCGAGTGCGGCTGGACGTTGGCGTGCTCGGCGCCGAACAGCGCCTTGGCGCGCTCGCGGGCCAGCTCCTCGGCCACGTCGACGTGCTCGCAGCCGCCGTAGTAGCGCTTGCCGGGGTAGCCCTCGGCGTACTTGTTGGTCAGCACGGAGCCCTGGGCCTCCAGCACCGAGCGCGGCGCGAAGTTCTCGCTCGCGATCATCTCCAGGGTGTCGCGCTGGCGGCCGAGCTCGGCGTCGAGCACGGCGGCGATCTCGGGGTCGACCTCGGCCAGCGGGCGGTCGGTCACACCCGCGCTGGTCCGGGTGGGCAGGACGTCGGTCACGTTGCGCTCCTCGTGCATCCGGGCGGCGGTGGCGACGCGAGGCCCAGGCGGACGACCCCGTGAACGGCGGGCCGGCGCGAGGACGGACCCGTTGCCGCTCCCCGGTGGTCCCCCACCTTCGCCAGTCGCGGCCGCTCCAGGTTAGCCCAGGCCCCGGTCAGCGGGCCACGGCCGCGTCGAGCACCGTGCGCATCTTGGCGGCCGTCTCGGCGACCTCGGCGTCCGGGTCCGAGCCCGCGACGATGCCCGCACCGGCGAACACGCGCAGCGTGCGGCCGGCGACCTCGGCGCAGCGCACGGCCACCACCCACTCGCCGTCGCCGTCGCCGTCCTGCCAGCCGACGGCCCCGGCGTAGCAGCCGCGGTCGATGCCGCCGGGCCCGCCCTCGACCTCGCGGATGACGTCGAGGGCGGCCGCGCGGGGGGAGCCGCCGACGGCCGGGGTGGGGTGCAGCGCCGCGACGAGGTCCACCGACGTGGTGGAGGTGTCGCTCAGCAGCGCGGTGATGCGGGTCGCCAGGTGCCAGACCGCCGGGGTGGCCAGCAGCTCCGGCTCGGGGGCGCTGATCTTGCGGCAGAACGGCGACAGCGCCTCGACGATGGCCTCGACGACGAAGGCGTGCTCGCGGCGGTCCTTGTCGGAGGACATCAGCTCGTCGGCGCGGCGCACGTCCTCGGCCGGCTCCGGCGAGCGCGGGGCGGACCCGGCCAGCGGGCGCAGCAGGACGCTGGGGCCTCGCCGGCGCAGCAGCAGCTCGGGGCTGGCGCCGACCAGCCAGCGCGCGCGGGGGGCGGCGGGGTCGTCCAGCGGCACCGCCAGCGAGGTCGCGGCGGGGTTGCGGGCCACGAGCTCGCCGAGCAGGTCCGGCACCGACCACTCCTCGAGGGCGTCCAGCTCCAGGGTGCGGGCCAGGACGACCTTCTGCAGCCCGCCGGCCTCGATGCGCGCCAGCGCCGCGCGGACGGCGTCGGCGTAGCCGGCCGGGGCCGGGCGGGGCCTGCTGCGCGCCACCGTCACCGCGCGGCGGCGGCCGAGCGGGGGCAGGTGCAGGGGGCCGGGCACCACCTGGGCGGGGCCCAGGCGCAGCGCGCCGGGGGCGTCGAGGTCGAAGGGCACGGCACCGGCGGCCACCACGCCCGGCGGGCAGTCCTCCAGCGCGCGCTCGACGCGCTGCAGCTGCTCGCGGCCGCTGCGGCCGGGCACGGGCGCGCGCGGGCCGGTCTGCAGCAGCGTCGACTTCTCGCCGGAGAAGACGGTGGCCCCGGCGCGCACCGCGAGGGCTGCCGCCGCAGGTTCAGGCACGCCCTCACCCTAGGCTGGTCCGCTGTGAGCACGCGCCCGAGGGTCCTGACCCTGTCCTGCCCCGACCGTCCCGGGATCGTCCACGCCGTGACGGGGGCCCTCGTCGCGCTCGACGCGAACATCACCGAGAGCCAGCAGTTCGGGGACCCGGACACCGGGCTGTTCACGATGCGGGTGGCCTTCGACGCCGCCGCCCCCGAGGAGGCGCTGCGCGCCACCCTGCAGGTCGTCGCGGCCCGCTTCGAGCTGACCTGGAAGCTGTCGGCGGCCGACGTGCCGATGCGCACCCTGGTCATGTGCTCCAAGCAGGGCCACTGCCTCAACGACCTGCTCTTCCGGCACCGCTCGGGCGACCTGCCCATCGACGTGGCCGCCGTGGTCTCCAACCACACCGACCTCGCCCCGCTGGCCGAGTTCTACGGCGTGCCCTTCCACCACGTGCCGGTCACCACCGGCGACGAGGCCTCGAAGGCGGCCGGGGAGGCGCGGCTGCTGGAGCTCGTCGACGAGCTCGACGTGGAGCTGGTGGTGCTGGCGCGCTACATGCAGATCCTGTCCGACCCGCTGTGCCGCAGCCTCACGGGCCGGGCAATCAACATCCACCACTCGTTCCTGCCGAGCTTCAAGGGGGCCCGCCCCTACCACCAGGCGCACGCGCGCGGGGTGAAGATCATCGGCGCGACGGCGCACTACGTGACCGCCGACCTCGACGAGGGCCCGATCATCGAGCAGGAGATCGAGCGGGTGGACCACCGCCACACCCCGGCCGAGCTGGTCCGGCTGGGCCAGGACGTGGAGGCCCGCACGCTGGCGCGCGCGGTGCGCTGGCACGCCGAGCAGCGGGTGCTGCTCGACGGCAACCGGACCGTCGTCTTCCGCTGAGCGCCCCGGGGCGCCCGCCCGCGCCGGGTGGCGCGGGACGGGCCTCCTGCGGGCCCCGCAGGCTCAGAAGCGGAACGGGATGGGGATGCCGCCGCAGCAGCACACCCCCTGCGTCTGCCCCGGCGTCAGCAGCGAGACCGCCCGGTAGCAGGCCAGGAAGCGCAGCGCGCTCGGCGCGGCGGAGCGCAGCAGGCCGCGCGAGCGCACGAGCTCGCGCACGGCGCCGGAGCAGGAGTCCCCGCCGTGGGCGACGCGGTGCGCGCACGCGTAGCCCTTCCGCGGCGACAGCCGCCGCTGGTAGCCGGCGATGGCCGCGTCGATCAGACGCGCGGGCAGCGTGGTGGAGAGCACGCGACGACGCTAGAGGGCGTCCACGGAGGTGTGCACGTCGAGACGCAGGTGCTCGGCGTCGATGGCGTCGGCGCGCACCAGGTCCTGCTCGAAGTCGATCTCCACGACGTCGCGGGCGGAGATGTCCACCGGCGCCACGCGCACGCCGCGCTCGATCGCCAGCTCGATCCCGCGCTCGAAGTAGTCCTGGTCCTCGCACGCGCGCAGGCACTCGATCAGGACGGCCTTGTCGCGCGAGGAGACGTAGTTGATGCCGACCGCCTCGCCGAGCCCGCCGACGACGGTCTTCGACAGCTCCTGGACGAACCCCTCGGCGTCGACGGTGTACTTGACCTCCTCGTCGCCCACGGCCTCGGTGTTGACGCAGACGAAGGACTCGTCGCGCGACAGCCACGGCTGCACGTCGAGCAGGATGCGCGGGTCGAAGACGACGTCGCCGTTGAGCCAGAGCACACCGCCCGGCTGGGAGGTCACCAGGGCCCGCAGCAGGCTCTTGGAGGTGTTCGTGGAGTCGAACAGCTCGTTGTAGGCGAAGAGGACGTCGGGACGCGCCTCCATGATCACCGTCGCCTTGAAGCCGACGACCACGGTGATCGGCACGTCCGCGCCGAGCACCGAGCGCAGGTTGTCCACCTGCTGCTGCATGATCGTGCGCCCGTCGCGCAACCGGGTCTGCGACTTGGGCAGCGGACGGCCCAGCCGGGTCCCCATCCCCGCGGCTAGGATCGACACCTGCACGTTCATCGGTTCTCCTCCCCGAGCACCAGGTCCAGGACCCGGTCGCTCGCGCGGCCGTCCTCCAGGTGGCAGAAGCGCTCCTGGAAGGCGGCGTAGCGGTCCTTGTACTGCGCTGCGACGGCGTCGACGTCGCGCAGCGCCTCGACGACCTCCTCGGAGGTCGCCAGCAGCGGGCCCGCGGCGATCTCCTCGAAGTCGAAGTAGAAGCCCCTGAGCACGTCCCGGTAGTGCTCGAGGTCGTGCACGTGGTGGACGATCGGCTTCCCGGTCACCGCGAAGTCGAACTGCACCGAGGAGTAGTCGGTGACGAGCACGTCAGCGGCGAGGTACAGGTCGCTGATGTCCGGGTGGAAGGAGACGTCGACCACCCCGGGCAGCTCGGCACCGGCCAGCGCGGCCGAGACCATGTAGTGCAGGCGCAGCATGAGGACGTGGTCCTCGCCCAGCTCGCGCTGGAAGCGCTCGACGTCGAAGCGCAGCGCGAACTTGGGGCCGTCGCCGAAGACGTCGTCGTCGCGCCACGTCGGCGCGTACAGGACGGCCTGCGCGTCCTCGGCGATGCCCAGCTGCTCGCGCACGCGCGCGCGCCGCTGGGCGGCGTCCGGGGCGAGCAGGACGTCGTTGCGCGGGTAGCCGGTCTCGTGCACCGGGCCCTCGAAGCGGAAGGCGCCGCGCAGCAGCGGCGTGCTGGCCGCGTTGGGCGACAGCAGCAGGTCCCAGCGGGCGACGTCGTGGTCGAGGCGGTCCAGCCGGCCCTCGGGGGCGAAGAGCACGTCGCGGTGGATGCGCTTCAGGGGCGTGCCGTGCCAGGTCTGCAGGTACGTGGCGCCGGGGGCCTTGTCCCACTCGAGGTCGAGGTGGGTGTTGGAGACGACGAGGTCGGCGCTCTCCAGGGCCTCGCGGGCCTCGGGCGTGCCGAAGGGCACGGTCACCGCGTCCGCGGGGAAGCCGTGCGCGTGCTCCGCGTCGGCGAGCCAGACGTGCTCGTGGTCCTGACCGGCCCGTGCCGTCAGCGCCTGGTGCAGCGCCTTCGGGTTGTCCGAGTACCGCCCCTCGAAGCTGTGGTAGACGATCTTCACTTCTCACCTCTGTCCGATCGCGTGACGCCCTTGTTCGACCGACCGCGAAGATGCGATGATGCCACCCCGCAGGCCCCGGCGCGCGTCACAGCCACCCGCGCCTGCGGAAGATGACGTACAGGGTGACGCTCAGGCCGAGCATCAGCGCCAGCGCCAGCGGGTACCCGAGGTACCAGTGCAGCTCCGGCATGTGGTCGAAGTTCATGCCGTAGATGCCGCCGACGAGGCTCGGGGCGAAGAGGATCGCCGCCCAGGAGGAGATCTTCTTGACCTCCTCGCTCTGGGCGTAGCTGGCCTCCGTCAGCGAGCGCATCTCCTCGTTCTGGCGCTGGCCGACCAGCGTCGCGTTGACCGTGAGGATGTCGCGCAGCTGGTTGCGGTAGCTCTCGATCCGCTCGGCCGCGACGGTGACGTGGTCGGCCACGTCGCGCAGGTAGCGCTGCAGCTCCTGGTCGACGCGGTACTTCTGGAAGCCGCCGGTCAGGCCGGTCAGGATCGCCTGCAGCGGGGTGACCGCGCGCTGGAAGTCGGCGACCTCCTGGGAGAGCTCGTAGATGCGGCGCGAGACCGTCGGGTCACCGGTGAAGACCTGGGTCTCGATTTCGTCGACGTCGTTCTCCAGCCCGCGCAGGACCGG
This sequence comes from Kineococcus aridisoli, assembly GCF_050871885.1. Lineage (NCBI taxonomy): Bacteria > Bacillati > Actinomycetota > Actinomycetes > Kineosporiales > Kineosporiaceae > Kineococcus > Kineococcus aridisoli. The sequence continues at coordinate 56,031 of NZ_JBJLSF010000018.1, forward strand.
CCCGTAGCCGTCGACGACGGCGTCCAGGATCGCGTACAGGACCGCCTCCGGGCCCAGGGCGAGCAGGTCGGGGTCGGCCTCCATGCGCCGGCGCACGGCCGACAGGTCCGGGGACTCGCTGTGGCGCACGGTGATGACGAAGTCCGGCCCGATGAACAGGTGCAGCTCGCCGAACTCGACCGACTCCCTGTCGTCGACGTAGCGCGCGGCGCGCAGGACGACGAAGAGCGTGTCGCCGTAGCGCTCCAGCTTCGGCCGCTGGTGCGCCAGGACGGCGTCCTCCACGGCCAGCTCGTGCAGCCCGAACTCGCCGGCGAGGGCGTTGAGCTCGTCCTCGGCCGGGCGGTAGAGCCCCATCCAGGCCACCCGCCCGCTCTCCTCGCGCAGCAGGCGGCAGGTGGCGACGAGGTCCTCCGGGGAGGCGAGGCGGCGCCCGTCGCGGTAGACGCCGCTGTCGACGAGGCTGCTGCGCCGCGTGGTCACCGGCACGGAGGGGATGGCGCCGTCGCGCGCCAGGTTGCGCGAGGGCATGGGGAGCCTGCGGCGGGGCACGGCACCTCCCGGGGTCGTCGGGTCGTCGGGTCGGTCGCGGGTGGCCGGCCGGCGGGGCCGCCGGGGGTGCGGCCCCGCCCAGTGTGACCGACGCGGCAGGTCGCGGGCGCCGGGAGCACCCGGACGCGGGAGCATCTGGGGCATGGGACTGGGTGGCGGGCCGAGCGAGTGGGACGAGTACGAGTGGATCAGCCTCGAGGACGTCCCGGACCCGGACGCCCCGGCGCCCGACCCGCTCGGGCAGGCGCTGCGCGCGCTGGTGCGCGACTACCCCGTGTGGGCCGGGCAGGGCGCCACCCGCGTGCTGCTGGTGGACCTGGACAACCTGCGCGCGGCCCGCGGGCGGCTGCGGGCGCGCCTGGACGTCGTCGTGGAGCTCGCCCGCCAGGCCGACCACGTCGTGCTGGCCGGCCAGGCCGGTGCCGTCGCGCGCTCCCGGCCGTGGCTGGCGGAGTTCGCCGCGGCCGCGCAGCCGGTGGCCGACGGGGCGGACGTGGCCGACCACGTGCTGCTGGCGGCGGCCGCGGCGGTCCCCGACCCGATCGAGGTGCTCGTGGTGAGCAACGACGGCATCTTCGCCGACCTCGCCGAGCGCGGGGACCTGACGATCCTCTCCCCCGGCATGGACGCGCTCAGCGACCGCCTGCACGGCGCGGCCAGCCTGCTCGTCGACCTCGCCGCGCTGGAGCGCGAGGCCGCCGCCTCCCTGCCGGTGGGCTGAGGCGCGGGCCCGAGGCGCGGGTCCGGGCCGCTCAGCGCGCCCGGCCGCCGGCCAGGCCCTCGACGAGCTCGGCGAGGAAGGCGCCGCGGTCGACCTCGACGACCGCGGTGGCCGGCTGCAGCGCGATCCCGCGGGGCAGCGCGGGCGGGGTGCCGTCGGGCAGCCGCAGCAGCCGGGCGCGGGTGGCGAAGCCGTTGCTCGTCACGGCGGCCGGTGCGCTGACGCGGCGGGTGACCAGCTCGGGGTGGACGAGGACGGCGGCGGCCAGCGGGTCGTGCACGGGTGCGACCGCCCGGCCCCACTCGTGCACGTAGAAGCGGTGGTAGGCCTCGAGGACGTCGGCGGCGAAGGCGCCCCAGGCGGTGCCGGCGTGGCGCAGCGAGCTCGTCATCGACTCCTCCAGGACGACCGTCCCGGTGACGTCGACGCCGACCATCGTCACGGTGTCGTCGGCGGGGCGGTCGGCGGACAGCAGCGCGTGCGCGGCCGCGGCGTCGTTCTGGACGTTGGCGTCGATCATCAGCGAGCGCCCCAGCGGCTGGTAGGGCCCGGAGCCGCCCATGAGGACCACCGAGCGCAGCTTGTGCAGCAGCTGCGGGTCCAGCCGCAGCGCGAGCGCGAGGTTGGTGAGCGGGCCCAGGGCCAGCAGGTCGTAGCGGCCGGGCGCCTCGTGGGCCAGCGCCACGACCTGCTCGGCCGCCGAGCGCTCGGTGACCTGCGGGTCGGGGCGCTGCAGGCCGAGGTCGCCGAGGCCGTCCTCGCCGTGCACGTAGCCGGCGATGTGCGCCTCGCCCTCCAGCGGGCCCGCCGCACCGCGCGAGAGCGGCACGCCCTCCAGCCCGGCCAGCCGCAGCACGAAGGCCGCGTTGCGCAGGGAGTCCTCGACGGCGCAGTTGCCGTAGACGGTGGTCACGGCGGCGATGTCGGCGCGGGGCGAGCCCGCAAGGTGCAGCAGCGCGAGGGCGTCGTCGAGGCCGGTGTCGGTGTCGACGATCACCTGGCGGCGCGCGGGGGGCTCGGTCATCCGCGGATCCTAGGGAACGCGCACGGCCCCGCACCCGGCCGGGTGCGG
>NZ_JBJLSF010000019.1:0-57916 GCF_050871885.1 Kineococcus aridisoli
GGGGCGCTTGCGGGACTGGGCGCTGGCGGGGCCCCGGCCCCACCGGCGCCCCCGGCCCCCCCCCCCGCCCCCCGCCCCCCCCCCCGCCGGCGGGCTCGCGGCCGTCGACCACGGGCTGCCGCTGCTGGGGCACCACCTGGTGCGCTGGGCCGAGCTGGCCCTGGAGCGGGCGGCCGCGCGCGCGGACGTGCTGGAGCGCAGCCGCCGCCTCGGCGCGGACCTGGAGCAGCTGCTGGTGCGGCACTGGAACTTCGCCGGCCCGGTCTGCCCGGAGCTCATCCGGCTGACCAGCCGGATGATGGCGCAGACCCCCACCGACGTCATCGCCGAGCTGCTGCCGGCCTTCAGCGCGCTCGACGAGCGGGAGGCGCTGCGGGCGCTGGCCGGCCGTCCCGTGCTCGTGCTGGCCGCCGAGCGCGACCTCATGACCCCCGCCGCGCACTCGCGCGAGATCGCCGACGCCCTGCCCGGCGCCGAGCACGTGCTGGTGCGCGGCGCCGGGCACCTGCTGATGCTGGAGCACCCGGCCGTGGTGACGGCGCGCCTGGAGCGGCTGCTGGCCCGCTCCGACGCCCGCCGCGCCGCCGCGCTGCACGAGGTCGTCGTGCCGCTGCCCCGGCGCACCCGGCGGCGGCGCCGGTGAGCGCGCTGGAGCTGGTGCTGGCCGGGCCGCAGGAGACCGCGGCGTTCGGCGCGCGCCTGGGCGCGCTGCTGCGCGCGGGGGACCTGCTGGTCCTCGCCGGCGACCTGGGCGCCGGCAAGACGACGCTCACCCGGGGCCTGGCCGAGGGCCTGGGGGTGCGCGGGCCGGTGACCTCGCCGACGTTCGTCATCGCCCGCGTGCACCCCTCGCTGCGGGGCGGGCCGCCGCTGGTGCACGTGGACGCCTACCGCCTCGGCTCGCTGGCCGAGGTCGACGACCTCGACCTCGACGCCTCCGCCGAGCAGGCCGTCACGGTCGTGGAGTGGGGTCGCGGGCTGGTGGAGGAGCTGGCCGGGGAGCGCCTGGAGGTGGACCTGCTGCGCCCGCACGGGGCGAGCGGCGCGGCCAGCGACGAGGTCCCCGTGGAGCCGCGCACGGTGCGGCTGCGCGGGATCGGCGCGCGCTGGGCCGGCCTGGCCGGGGACCTGGGCCTGGACGGGGGCACGGACCCGGGCCCGGGCCCGGGCCCGGACCCGGTGTGAGCACGCTGGCCGAGCGCGCCGGGGACGACCGCGTCCACGGGCACCGCTCGCGGGCGCTGCCGCCGGCGCGCACCGGTGTCCTCGTCCTGCACGGGTTCACCGGCACCCCGCTGAGCGTGCTGGCCTGGGCGCAGGCGTTCGAGGCCGCGGGCTGCGACGTCGAGGTGCCGCTGCTGCCGGGGCACGCCAGCACCCCCGCCGACTGCGACCGCACGGGCTGGGCGGACTGGCTCGCGGCGGCCGAGCGGGCGCTGGAGGCCCTCGACGGGCACGAGCGGGTCGTCGTGGCGGGGCTGTCGATGGGCGGCGCGCTCGCGCTGCGGCTGGCGCAGCTGCACCCGCTGCGGGTGCACGCCGTCGTCGTGGCCAACCCCGCCGTGGCGCTGCACCCGGCCAAGGCGCTCGCGGTGGCCACCCTCGGGCGGGTGCTGCCGAGCTGGCCGGCGATCGCCGGCGACCTGGCCGACCCGGGTGCGAGCGTGCTGGCCTACGACCGCACCCCGCTGCGCGCGCTCGTCTCGCAGACCGGCGGCTGGCGCGAGGTGCGCCGCGAGCTGCACCGGGTCACCCAGCCGCTGCTGGTGCTGCGCTCGCGCACCGACCACGTCGTCCCGGCCTCCTCGTCGCGGCGCGTCCTCGCCGGCGTCTCCTCCCGCGAGGTCGCCGAGGTGGTCTACGACGCCAGCTTCCACGAGCTGACCTCCGACGTGGACGCGCCCGCGGTGTTCGCCGACTCCGTGGCCTTCGTGCGGCGGGTCAGCTCCCGCTGAGCGTGCGCAGCCACCAGCCGGGGGCGTCCGCGAACGGCTCCGGCGGCGCCGGCCAGGCCGCCAGCGCCCGCGCCCAGCTGTGCGCGCGGGTCACCCGGCCCAGCCGCACGCCCAGCTCGACGGCGCGCTCGGCGGCGCGCGCGTCCGCGGGCGCCCAGCCCGCGGCGGCCCACTGCGCCAGGTAGGCCCGGCGCGCCGGGGCGGGGTCGGGCACGTCGAGGGCGACGAGCAGGCTCGTGAAGGGGTGCGCCACGCACGCGTCGCCCCAGTCGAAGGGCCGCCCACCGGCGGCGAAGACGTTGCCGTCGTGCAGGTCGTCGTGCTGCAGCGCCGCCGCCGGGCCGAGCTCGGCGAGCTCGGCGGCCTCCTCGCGCAGCCGGGGCAGCTGGTCGCGCACCTGCGGCGCCCAGCGCCGCACCAGCTCCGCGGCGACCTCGGGCAGCACCGGCAGGCGCAGGTCGGGCACGCCGAGCGCGACGAGGTCGTCGGCGTGCGCGGTGCTGGCGGCCTGCACCTGCGCGTAGCCGGCGAGGACGTCGGCCCAGCGCCGGGCGGCCGCGCCCGCGTCGGCCGGCGCGACCTCGCGCACGGTGGGGCCGCCGTCGGGCAGCAGCACCCGCCCGCGCTCGGCGTCGACCGCCAGCGGCGGCAGGGCGTGCGGCAGCCGCCAGCGCGCCAGCGCCTCCAGCAGCCGCACCTCGTGGCGGGTGGCCCCGGGGCAGGCCTTCAGCCACACCGGCCCGTCCGGCGTGCTCAGCCGCCACACCGTCGACCAGGGGCGGTGCTTGACGAGCTCGGCGGCCAGGACCGCCACCCCCCGCTCGGCCAGCCGCTCCCGGGCCCAGCCCGGCGCCCGCCCGTCCACCGCGCCGTCCCGCGCGCCGTCCCGCGCGCCGTCCTGCGCGCCGTCCTGCACCGCGTCCTCCTCCTGCACCGGCCTAGGATCCCCTGCGTGCTGCTGCTCGCGATCGACACGGCCACCGACGGCGTGGCGGTCGCCGTCTGCGACGGGGAGCGGGTCCTGGCCGCCCGCCGCGCCGGTGACGCCCGCTCCCACACCGAGGTCCTCGTGCCCACCGTCGGCGAGGTGCTCGCCGCCGCCGGCCGCGAGCGCACCGAGGTCACCGACGTCGCCGTCGGCGTCGGGCCGGGCCCCTACACGGGTCTGCGGGTGGGGCTGGCGACGGCGCGCACGCTGGCGCTGGCGTGGGGGGCGGCGGTGCACGGGGTGTGCTCGCTGGACGTGCTCGCCGCGCAGGCCGTCGCCGGAGGGCTGGCGGGGGAGTTCCTCGTGGCCACCGACGCCCGCCGCCGCGAGGTGCACACCGCCCGCTACGTCGCGGACGGGGACGGGGTGCGCCGCACCGCGGGGCCGGACGTGCTCGCCCCGGCCGCCGTCGAGCGCGCCGGGCTGCCGGTGGTGGGGCGCGGCACGCAGCTGCACCCGGACGCCCTCGGGCCGGCCACCGCGCCCTTCGAGGTCGACGGCGGCGCGCTGGCGCTGCTGGCCGTGGACGCCCTGGCCGGGCGGGGCGGGTGGCGGCTGCTGCCGCCCGAGCCGCTGTACCTGCGCCGCCCGGACGCGAGCGTGCCCGGCGCCCGCAAGCGCGTCACCGCCTGAGCGGCGGGCGCTCCTAGGGTGGGCCGGTGAGCGAACCCGCCGCGGCCCCCGCGCTGCGACCCATGCGCTGGTGGGACGTCGCCGCCGTGCACGCCCTGGAGGTCGACCTGTTCGGGCGCGGCGCCTGGTCGGTGGAGTCCTTCTGGGGCGAGCTGGCCCGGCCCGACCGCACGTTCCTCGTCGCCGTGCAGCCCGGCGGGGACCTCGTCGGCTACGGCGGGGTCGTCGTCGCGGGTGCCGACGCCGACGTGCAGACGATCGGCGTCGCGCGCACCGCCCAGGGGCGGGGGCTGGGGCGCCGGCTGCTGCGCGCGCTGCGCGGCGCCGCGCGCGACGCCGGCGCCACCCGGCTGCTGCTGGAGGTCCGCGCCGACAACGCCCCCGCGCAGGCGCTGTACCGCAGCGAGGGGTTCGAGCAGATCGCCCGCCGCGCGCGCTACTACCAGCCCGACGACGTGGACGCGCTGATCATGCGGGCGGACCTGCGGGGCTGAGGGGGTCCGCGCCGAGCGGCTCCACGACGAGCACCGACTGCCGGCCCGCCAGCCGGGTCAGCACGATCGTCGCCGGCCGCGACCCCTTCAGCGCCAGCTGCCGGCGCAGCTGGTCGGGGTCGACGGCCGTGCCGCGCTTCTTGACCGTCAGCGCCCCCACGTCGAGCGCGCGCAGGCGCGCCCGCAGCGGCTTCAGCCCGAAGGGCATGACCTCCAGCACGCGGTAGCCGCGCGCGAACGGCGAGGAGGCGGGTGCGTCGGTGCTGACGTAGGCGATCGTCTCGTCGAGCAGCCGGCCGCCGAGGTCGGCGGCGACGCGGCCGACCAGGCCCGCGCGGATCACCGCGCCGTCGGGTTCGTGCAGGAACCCCCCGACGGGGCCGACCTCGGCCTGCGGCAGGTCGGTGTCGTCGAGCTCGTCGACGCGGCCGCCGCGCACCACCCGGGCGCTGCGGGCGGTGCCCGCCCGCGCCAGCGGCCCGTGCCACAGCGCGCACTCCACGACCTCCCCGTCCACCGACGTCCACTGCGCCTCCGCGCCCGCGGGCAGCGCGGCGTGCGGGACGCCGGGGGCCAGCTTGGCGCCGGTGGCGGGGACGCGGGCGGCGGTCGCCAGCACGAACGACAGCGGGGGCGAGGTGGCCTCCGGGTCGAAGACGCGCCGTCCCGAGCTCGTGCGCCGGGCGGGGTCGAACCACGCCCCGTCGCCCTCGCCCAGCTCGTCGGCGACCCCGGCGGTGACGTCGGCGCAGCGCACCGGCCGGCCGAGGTTGTGGGCGGCGACGGCGGCGGTCACGGGGTCGGCGTCGACGGCCAGCACGTCCAGGCCGGCGTCCAGGAAGGCCAGCGAGTCCGCGCCCACGCCGCAGCCGAGGTCGGCCACGCGGCGCACCCCGGCGGCCGCGAAGCGGCGCGCGTGCTCGGCGGCGACGACGGCCCGGGTGGCCTGCTCGGTGCCGGCGGCCGTCAGCAGCAGCCCGTGCGCGCGGGGGCCGAGCTTGGCCGCCGCCCGCTCGCGCAGCCGCGCCTGCGTGGTGGCCAGCGCCGCCAGGTGCGGGTCGTGGCCGGCGCGGCGCAGCCGCTGGGCGAGGGCGACGGGGTCCTCGCCGGCGCTGCCGGCGAGCTCGTCGAGCAGCGCGCGGCCGGCCGGGGAGGTCAGCGCGTCGACGTCGTGGACGTTCACCCGGACGATGCTGCCAGGACGGGGACCGGATCTGGCACTCGGCCGACGTGAGTGCTAGCGTTCGGGAGCAGCGTCGGTGGCACTCCCCCCATGGGAGTGCCAACCGCGAGGCAGCGGCCGCCCGGCACCCGCGACGACGGTCGTCCGCCACCTCGCAGCCGACCTTCCCGCACGAGTACGCGACAGAGAAGGGGAGGGCCGCACCAGTGTCGGTCTCCATCACTCCGCTCGAGGACCGCATCGTCGTCAAGCCGCTCGACGCGGAGCAGACGACCGCTTCCGGTCTCGTCATCCCGGACACCGCCAAGGAGAAGCCCCAGGAGGGCGAGGTCCTGGCCGTGGGCCCGGGTCGCGTGGACGACAACGGCAAGCGCGTCCCCGTCGACGTCAGCGTCGGCGACAAGGTCATCTACTCCAAGTACGGCGGCACCGAGGTCAAGTACGGCGGCGACGAGCTGCTGATCCTCTCGGCGCGCGACGTCCTCGCCAAGGTCGCCAAGTAAGCGGCACGAGGTCCTGACGCCCCGGGCGCCCACCACCGGGCGCCCGGGGCGTTCCTCGTCCGCTGCCGAGCTCAGAAGGAGAACGCACCACATGGCCAAGCAGCTGTCGTTCAACGACACCGCCCGCAAGTCGCTGGAGCGCGGTGTCGACGCGCTCGCCAACGCCGTCAAGGTCACCCTCGGCCCCAAGGGCCGCAACGTGGTGATCGACAAGAAGTGGGGTGCGCCGACGATCACGAACGACGGCGTCACCATCGCCCGCGAGGTCGAGCTCGAGGACCCGTACGAGAACCTCGGCGCCCAGCTCGCCAAGGAGGTCGCCACCAAGACCAACGACGTCGCCGGTGACGGCACCACCACCGCGACCGTCCTGGCCCAGGCCATGGTCAAGGAGGGCCTGCGCAACGTCGCGGCCGGGGCGGCCCCGTCCGGCCTCAAGCGCGGCATCGACGCGGCCGTGGACGCCGTCAGCGACAAGCTCCTGTCGCTGGCCCGCGACGTCGACGGCAAGGGCGACATCGCCCACGTCGCGACGATCTCCGCCCAGGACCCGGCCGTCGGCGAGCTGCTCGCCGACGCCTTCGACAAGGTCGGCAAGGACGGCGTCATCACGGTCGAGGAGTCCTCCACGACCGCGCTGGAGCTGGACTTCACCGAGGGCATGCAGTTCGACAAGGGCTACATCTCGCCCTACTTCGTCACCGACGCCGACCGGCAGGAGGCCGTCCTCGAGGACGCCTACGTGCTGGTCCACCAGGGCAAGATCTCCACGGTGCAGGAGCTGCTGCCGCTGCTGGAGAAGGTCCTGCAGGCCTCCAAGCCGCTGCTGATCATCGCCGAGGACGTCGACGGCGAGGCGCTGTCCACCCTCGTGGTCAACAAGATCCGCGGCACCTTCAACGCCGTCGCGGTGAAGGCCCCCGGCTTCGGGGACCGCCGCAAGGCGATCCTGCAGGACATCGCCACCCTCACCGGCGCGCAGGTCGTCGCCGAGGAGGTCGGCCTCAAGCTCGACCAGGTGGACCTCGACGCGCTGGGCACCGCCCGCCGCGTGACGGTCACCAAGGACGACACCACGATCGTCGACGGCGCCGGCTCCTCCGAGGACGTCGCCGGTCGCGTGGCCCAGATCAAGGCCGAGATCGAGCGCACCGACTCCGACTGGGACCGCGAGAAGCTCCAGGAGCGCCTCGCCAAGCTCTCCGGCGGCGTCGTCGTCATCAAGGTCGGCGCGCACACCGAGGTCGAGCTCAAGGAGAAGAAGCACCGCATCGAGGACGCCGTCTCCGCGACGCGCGCCGCGATCGAGGAGGGCATCGTCGCCGGCGGCGGCTCCGCCCTGGTGCACGCCGTCTCCGTGCTCGAGGACGGCCTGGGCAAGAGCGGTGACGAGGCGACCGGTGTCGCCCTCGTGCGCAAGGCGGCCACCGAGCCGCTGCGCTGGATCTCCGAGAACGCCGGTCTCGAGGGCTTCGTCGTCGTCGAGAAGGTCCGCGCGCTCGAGCCCGGCAACGGCCTCAACGCCGCGACCGGCGAGTACGTCGACCTGCTGGCCGCCGGGGTCATCGACCCCGTCAAGGTCACCCGTTCCGCGCTGCGCAACGCCGCGTCGATCGCGTCGATGGTCCTGACCACCGACACCCTCGTCGTGGACAAGAAGGAGGAGGAGCCCGCCGCCGCGGGCCACGGTCACGGCCACGGCCACTGACCCCTCCTGACGCGACGAAGGCCCGGTCCCCCCGAGGGGGCCGGGCCTTTCGTCGTCCCGCGCGCCGCACCACACCGCGCACGGTGCTCGACGACGGGTGTCAGCTGGCGATGCGCAGCGCGCGGCGGCGCTCGGTGGCGTAGACGGCCTCGCGGTCGTCCTCGGTCAGCCCGCCCCACACGCCGTAGGGCTCGCGCACCTTCAGCGCGTGCTCGCGGCACTGCTGCAGCACGGGGCAGGTGGCGCAGATGGCCTGGGCGGCGGCGTCGCGGTTGCGGCGCGCGGGGCCGCGCTCGCCCTCGGGGTGGAAGAAGAGGTTCGGGTCCGCCTCGCGGCAGGCGCCGATGAGCTGCCACTCCCAGATGTCGGCGACGGGTCCGGGGAGGCGGGAGATCTCGGCCATGGTGCGCTCCTGGGGAGGGGAGGGATCTTGCTGACTGGGGATGAAGCTACAACCGCGCCAGAAGTTGTTCAAGCCCCTGGCGCGAAGTTGTTCACGGTGATCCGAGCGCGCCGCCACCGCGCCGGTCCCGGGTCATCCCCGGGTCACCCGCCGCGGAGGCCGAGAACGGCCCGAGCAGCCACGTCGCGGGCCCGCAGGTGGCGCGACGGTGCACAACCCGTGAACAACCCTGTGGATCGCGGCGTGAGCGGGCTCACACCCCGCGACCACGGGTCGCGACCCCGCTGAACAACCGTGAACAACTTCCGGGTGGGGGGTGAGTGGCGGGGTGTCCGGCGGCTTGGGAGGATCGGGCGGTGTCCTCCTCGGCTCAGGGAGCTGCCGTGCCGCCGGCCCCGCGCATGACGCTGACCGTCGCCGCCGTCGCCCGCCGGCTGGGCGTCGCACCGGCCACCCTGCGCACCTGGGACCGCCGCTACGGGCTGGGGCCCTCCGAGCACACCGCCGGCGCGCACCGGCGCTACTCCTCTGCCGACCTCGCCCGCCTGGTCGTCATGCGCCGGCTCACCCTCGAGGGCGTCGCACCGGCCGAGGCCGCCCAGCTCGCCGCGACCACCGCCGTCGCCGACGGCGGGTTCGCGCTGGCCAGCGTCTCCACCATCCCGGCCGCGGTCATCGAGGCCGCGGTCACCGACGCCGCGGCCATCGCCGGCCCCGGTTCCGGCGGCCTGGCGGCGCTGTCCGGCGACGCGCCCGCCCTGGGCCTGGAGCCGCTGGCGAGCCTGCGGGCCGACGCGGGCGCCGGGCCTGCCGACGCGGTGCCCGGCGAGCCCGAGGGGGCCGAGGACGAGGACGAGTCCGAGGACGCCGAGAGCCGCCCGCCGCTGCCGGGTGCGCGCGGCGGGGAGGAGGCCGCCGACTGGGCCGTCAGCAGCCTCGCGGACCGCTTCGGCGAGGAGGTGCGCAGCCGCGGCGTCGCCCCCGCCTGGGACGCGGTGCTCGGGCCGGCGCTGGCCACCCGCGACGCCGCCCTGCACGAGGCCGTCGCCCGGGCGCTGGCCGCGCTGCCGGTCGCCGCGGGCGAGCGCGCCGTGCTCCTGGCGGGCGTGGACGCCCGCTCGCACGGGCCGGTGCTGCTCGCGGCGGCCGCCGCGCTCGCCGAGACCGGCACCGCCGCCCGCGCCCTCGGCGACGGCGTGCCCGTGCGCGTGCTGGCCGCCGCGGTGCGCCGCGCCCGCCCCCCGGCCCTGCTCGTGCACGCCGCCGCCGCCCCCGGCGGTGCGCTGCTCGAGGAGCTCGCGGACCTGCTGCGCGTGCGCCCGGCCCCGCTCGTGGTGCTCTGCGGCGCGGGCTGGCCCGCCGACGCCGCCGACCGCCTGCCGGGGTGCGAGCACGCCCCCGACCTCACCGGTGCGGTCGCCCGCTGCGCGGAGGCCGTGCGGGCCTGACCGGGTCCGACCGGGTCCGACCGGGTCAGGCCGGTCGCGCGAACGGTTCCCGGCGCGTTCACCGCAGGTTCGTGCGCCGGGACCCTCAGGACCGGGCGATCACCTGCCGACAACTCCCTGTGTGGTGCACCCGACGTGCGCCGCGGCGAGGCCACGGACGGCCCCGCTCCACCCACACAGGGAAGAGGTCGTGGTGGCAACGGTTCTGGTCTGTGATGACCTTCCACTGGCTCGTGAGGCCATGCGGCGCATGGTCGCCGCCGTTCCGGGCGTGACCCGGGTCGTGGGCGCCGCTTCCGGCGAGGAGGCGCTGCAGCGCTGGCCCGTCGAGCGTCCCTCGCTCGTGATCATGGACGTGCGGATGCCCGGCATCGGCGGCGTCGAGGCGGCCCGGCGGCTGCTCGCGCGCCACCCCGAGGCGAACGTGCTCATGGCGACGATGGCCGAGGACGGCGACGGCGTGGCTCGTGCGGTCGCCTCCGGCGCCCGCGGCTACCTCGTCAAGGACGTCTCGCGCGAGGAGCTGGCCACGGCCGTCCTCCAGGCGCTGCAGGACGTCTCGCGCCGCCGCGGCGGCAACCGCACGCGCGCGGTGCTGACCGGCCGCGCGCCCGTCCTCACCGAGCGCGAGCAGCAGGTGCTCGTCGGGATGAGCCGCGGGCGCAGCAACGCGGAGATCGGCCGGGAGCTCTTCCTGTCCGAGGACACCGTCAAGACGCACGCCCGCCGGCTGTTCCGCAAGCTCGAGGCCGCCGACCGCGCTCAGGCGGTGGCTGTGGGATTCCGCTGGGGTCTCGTACGGTAGGCAGGTGAGCCCGGGGGGCGACGACGCCGGTGGACGGCAGGACGCGGACGCCAGACGGCGTGACGCCGGTCCTGCCGTCGTGCCCGACGTCCCCCGGGTGGAGCTCGCCGGACCCGCCCTGGACGGGTCCACGGGCGCAGACCTCGACCTGGACGCCGCCCCGGACGCCGCCGGGCAGCCGGACGCGGACGCCGGTCCGGACGCCGCCGCGGGTGTAACGCCCCCGCGGTCGGCAGCGATGAACAGCACGGATGCCGGGGGGCTCCAGGAACTGGCGACGCGCGCCCTGTCGGGGGAGCAGGGCGCGGTCGCCGACCTCCTGGCAGCGGTGCGCCGCCTCGTCCACCGTTACTGCCGGGCCAAGCTCGGGCGACTGCCCGGAGCTGATCACGCCGCCGAGGACGCGGCACAGGAGGTCTGCATCGCCGTGCTGACGGCACTACCCCGCTACAAGGACACGGGCCGCCCGTTCGAGGCGTTCGTGTACCGCATCGCGGCCAACAAGGTCGCCGACGCGCAGCGGGCCTCCTACCGGGCCCCCGTGCCCACCGACGACGTCCCCGACGCCGCCACCACCGAGCCGGGGCCCGAGCAGGTGGCCCTCGACGCCTTCGACGCCGAGACCGTCGGCCGGCTGCTGGACACCCTGCCGCCCAAGCTGCGCGAGATCATCACGCTGCGCGTGGGCGCCGGGATGTCCGCGGAGGAGACCGGCCGCGCCCTCGACATGACGGCCGGTGCCGTGCGCGTGGCGCAGCACCGCGCCATGCAGAAGCTGCGCAAGACCGCGCTGGCCGACACCTCGCTGCAGGTGGCGCCGTGAGCGGGCGGGACGGGGACGGTGGCCGCGGCCACCTGCGGGACGGGCACCTGCGCGGTGCCCGGGGACGAGCTGCGGACGGCGGGGGAGGGGACGTGGACGAGGAGTCGTTCTCGGTGCCCGAGCTGCTGGCCACCGACGCGCTGCTCGACCGCCTCGGCGCCCACCGGGCCACCGGCCGCGACCTGGACGACACCGTCGCGCGCCTGCTCGACGCCTACGCGCTGCACGCCGACCCCGACACGGCCGGTGTCCGGCCGGTGCCGATCGAGGAGATCGTCGCCGCGTCCGAGGCCGCCCCGGAGCCCGAGCCCGTCCAGGCGCCCCGCGTGCTGCTGGCCCGCCGCCGCACCCTGCAGCGGCTGGGCCGCGGCGGTGCGGCCACCGCGGCCGTGCTGGCGCTGCTGGGCGGCACCGCCGCCGCGGCGGCCACCGGCGCCGGCTCCCTGGGCGTGCGCGGTGGTCCCGTCCCCGCGGCGGTCTCCGCGCGGCTGCCGGAGTGGTTCCCGGACACCGTCTTCACCGCCTTCGCCGGCACGCCGGCCGAGCGCGCCCAGCGCGAGCTGCAGCAGGCCGTGCGCGAGGCCCGCGCCGGCGACTCCGAGGCCGCCCTGGCCCGCGTGAGCAACCTGCACGAGCAGCTGGCCGCCGCCGACATCGACGGCACGCTCGCCGAGGCCGTCGCCAGCACCCTCGCGGTGCTGCAGAGCGGCCAGGTCCCCGACGAGGACGTCATCGCGGGGGTGCAGCCCGGCTCCGCGTCCAGCGCGCCCGCGGGCACGCTGGACGCCCTCGTGGAGGCCTCCACGGCGACGACGGCCGCACCCTCGCCCGCGCCGAGCTGGGTGGCGCCGCTGGCCCCCGGCCGCACCACGGGCACCCAGCCGTCGACCTCCCCGTCCACCTCGCCGTCCACCTCTCCGTCGGCCTCGCCGTCCACGGGCTCGGACGGCCCCACCGGCAGCCCGACGGCACCGGGCGTCCCCACCGGGGGCGTGCGCCCGACGGCACCGGTCGTGCCGTCCCCGTCCGCGCCCGCCACCTCCGCACCGGCGCTCCCGCAGCAGCCGGCGCCCACCGCCTCGACCGGTGCGCCGTCCGCGCCGCCCCCCGGCGGCACCGGGAGCGGGTCGCCCACGGGCACCCCCGCCGACACCCCGTCCGGCACCGGGGCGCCCACCGGGCCGGGCTCGCCGACGGACCCCGGCACCGGTGCACCGACCGGGCCGGTGGACCCGTCCACCCCGGCCGCGCCGGAGCCGAGCGCGCCGGGGCCGAGCGCACCGGCACCGAGCGCGCCGGAGCCGGACGGGTCGGTGCCGCCGACGACCGACGCGCCCGCACCCACCCCGCCCGTCGAGGTCGTCACGCCGACGCTGCCGGTCGTCGTGCCGTCCCCGAGCGCCGGGGTCGAGCCGACGGCCGAGGTCGAGGCCACCTCCGCCGCGACCGCCCCGGCGCCCGAGCCGACCGCGGACGCGTCCGCGCAGGGCTGACGCGGGCCGTAGCATCGTGGGTGTGAGCGCGCGCAACCCCGAGGACACCGCTGCCGACACCGCCGCGAACCCCGAGCACGACCCGTTCGGGTTCACCGGGCTGACCTACGACGACGTGCTCCTGCTGCCGGGGGAGTCCGACGTCATCCCCTCCGAGGCCGACACCTCCAGCCGGATCTCCAAGCGGGTGACGCTGCGCATCCCGCTGCTGAGCTCGGCCATGGACACCGTCACCGAGTCGCGCATGGCCATCGCGATGGCCCGCCAGGGCGGTCTCGGCGTGCTGCACCGCAACCTGTCCGCCGAGGAGCAGGCAGCGCAGGTCGACCTCGTCAAGCGCTCGGAGTCGGGCATGGTGACCCAGCCGGTCACCACGACCCCCGAGGCCACCCTCGCCGACGTCGACGCCCTCTGCGGGCGCTACCGCATCTCCGGCGTGCCCGTCGTGGACCCCGACGGCACGCTCGTGGGCATCGTCACCAACCGCGACCTGCGCTTCGAGAGCGACTTCTCCCGCCCGGTGCGCGAGGTCATGACCAAGGCCCCGCTGGTCACCGCCCCCGTCGGCATCAGCACCGACGACGCGATGCAGCTGCTGCGCCGGCACAAGATCGAGAAGCTGCCGATCGTCGACGACCGGGGCCGCCTGACCGGCCTCATCACCGTCAAGGACTACACCAAGTCCGAGCAGTACCCGCTGGCCACCAAGGACGACGACGGCCGCCTGCGGGTGGCGGCGGCCATCGGCATCTTCGAGGACGCCTGGAAGCGCGGCATGGGCCTGGTCGAGGCGGGCGTGGACGTGCTCGTCGTCGACATGGCGCACGGGCACTCCCGCGCGGTGCTGGAGATGATCTCCCGGCTGAAGTCCGACCCCGCGGCCGCGCACGTGGACGTCGTCGGCGGCAACGTCGCCACCCGCGCCGCCGCGCAGGCGCTCGTGGACGCAGGCGTGGACGGCATCAAGGTCGGCGTGGGCCCGGGCTCGATCTGCACCACCCGCGTCGTCGCCGGTGTCGGCGTCCCGCAGGTCACCGCCATCCACGAGGCCTCCAAGGCCGCGCGCCCGGCCGGCGTGCCGGTCATCGGCGACGGCGGGCTGCAGTACTCCGGCGACATCGCCAAGGCCCTCGTGGCCGGCGCCGACACCGTGATGCTCGGCTCGCTGCTGGCGGGCTGCGACGAGAGCCCGGGCGAGCTGGTGTTCATCAACGGCAAGCAGTTCAAAAGCTACCGGGGCATGGGCTCGCTGGGCGCCCAGCAGACCCGTTCCGGCGCCCGCTCCTTCTCCAAGGACCGCTACTTCCAGAACGACGTCGCCTCCGACGACCGGTTCGTGCCGGAGGGCGTGGAGGGCCAGGTGCCCTACCGCGGGCCGCTGGCCGCCGTCGCCCACCAGCTCGTCGGCGGCCTGCGGCAGTCGATGTTCTACTCGGGCGCGCGCACCGTCCCCGAGCTGCAGCGGACCGGGAGGTTCGTGCGCATCACCGCCGCGGGGCTGAAGGAGTCGCACCCGCACGACATCCAGATGACCGTCGAGGCGCCGAACTACAGCGGTCGCTGAGGCCCGCCGGCCGGCTGCCCGCAGCCCACCCACCGGTCGCCGTGCACCGGCGGCCGGTGGGCAGCCGGTAGCCTGACGGGGTGTACGAGATCGAGATCGGCCGCGGCAAGCGGGGGCGTCGCGCCTACAGCTTCGACGACATCGCGGTCGTGCCCAGCCGCCGCACGCGCGACCCCGAGGACGTCTCGACGGCCTGGCAGATCGACGCGTACCACTTCGACATCCCGGTGATGAGCGCGCCGATGGACTCGGTGACCTCACCGTCCTCGGCCGTGGCGCTGGGCCGCCTGGGCGGTCTGGGCGTGCTCGACCTCGAGGGGCTGTGGACGCGCTACGAGGACCCGCAGCCGCTGCTGGCGGAGATCGCCGGCCTGGACCCGGCCGTGGCGATCCCGCGCATGCAGCAGATGTACGCCGAGCCGGTGAAGGCCGAGCTCATCACCCAGCGCCTGGCCGAGGTCCGCGCCGCGGGCGTCACCGTCGCCGGCGCGCTCTCCCCGCAGCGCACCCAGGAGTTCTGGAAGGTCGTCGTCGACGCCGGCGTGGACCTCTTCGTCATCCGCGGCACCACCGTCTCCGCCGAGCACGTCTCCGGGCGCAGCGAGCCGCTGAACCTCAAGCGGTTCATCTACGAGCTCGACGTGCCCGTCGTCGTCGGCGGGGCGGCCACGTACACCGCCTCGCTGCACCTCATGCGCACCGGTGCGGCCGGCGTCCTCGTCGGCTTCGGCGGCGGCGCCGCGCACACCACCCGCACCGCGCTGGGCATCCACGCGCCGATGGCCTCCGCCGTCGCCGACGTCGCGGCCGCGCGCCGCGACTACATGGACGAGTCCGGCGGGCGCTACGTGCACGTCATCGCCGACGGCGGTGTCGGCACCTCCGGCGACATCGTCAAGGCCGTCGCCTGCGGCGCGGACGCCGTCATGCTCGGCGCCGCCCTGGCCCGCGCCACCGAGGCGCCCGGCCGCGGCTGGCACTGGGGCCCCGAGGCGCACCACGCGGTGCTGCCGCGCGGGGAGCGGGTGCACGTCGGCACGGTCGCGCCCCTGGCGGAGATCCTCAACGGCCCCGGCCGGGTCGCCGACGGCTCGACGAACCTCATGGGCGCGCTGCGCCGGTCGATGGCCACCACGGGCTACTCCGACCTCAAGGAGTTCCAGCGCATCGAGGTCGTCGTCTCGCCCTACCAGCCCCGCTGAACCAGCCCCGCTGAACGACCGGACCCGCCGCAGCGGATCCGCTGGACGAACGGACCACCGTGCCCCACCCGGAGCAGACCCCCTGGACGCCCGACGCCATCGGCCCGCAGGAGGGGCGCACGGTGGTCGTCACCGGCGCGAACTCCGGGCTGGGCTTCCACGTCGCCACCGAGTTCGCGCGCCGCGGCGCCGACGTGCTGCTGGCGTGCCGCAACGCCGAGCGCGGGCGCGACGCGCTGGAGCGGCTGCGCGCGGAGGTCCGCGACTCCGGCGTCGAGGCCAGCGCCGAGGTCGTCGCGCTGGACGTCGCCGACCTGGCGAGCGTGCGGCGCGCGGCCTCGGACCTGCTGCACCGGCGCTCCAGCATCGACGTGCTGGTCAACAACGCCGGTGTCATGGCGCCGCCGTTCGGGCGCACCGCCGACGGCTTCGAGACGCAGGTGGGCACGAACCACCTGGGCCACTTCGCCTTCACGGGCCTGCTGCTGCCGGCGCTGCTGGCCGGCGGCGGAGCGCGCGTGGTGAACGTCTCCAGCGTGGCGCACCGCTTCGGCCGGCTGGACCGCGGGAACTACCAGAGCGAGCGCAGCTACCGGAAGTGGCCCGCCTACGGGCAGTCGAAGCTGTCCAACCTGCTGTTCGCGCTGGAGCTGCAGCGCCGGGCCGCCGCCGTGGGCGCCCCGCTGGTCTCGACCGCCGCCCACCCGGGCCTGTCGGACACGAACCTGTGGAAGTCCACGCCGCTGTCGGGCAACCGCGTCGGGGAGGCCGTGGGCGCCGTCCTCAGCCGCGCCATCGCCCAGTCCCCGGCCCAGGGCGCCTGGCCGCTGCTGCGCGCGGCCACCGACCCGCAGGCGCGCGGCGGGGAGTTCTACGCACCGGGCGGACCGCGCGAGTGGCGCGGTTTCCCGGTGCAGGTCCGGGCGAGCGCGGCGGCCTACGACACCGCCGACGCAGCCTGGCTGTGGGCCCGCTCGGTGGAGTGGACGGGCGTCGGCTTCGAGCAGCTCACCGCCTGAGGCGGGCCTCCGCGCGGGCACTCGCGCGGGCGCTCACGCCGGGGCCTGCGCCCCGGCCCGCCCGCGGCGCAGCAGCCGCGGCAGCGGCAGCGCGGTGAGCACCGCGGCGGCGACGGCGACGACGGCCAGCCCGGCGGCCGGGCCGGAGGACTCCGAGAGCGCACCGCCCACCGCCGCGCCCGTCGCCACGCCCAGCACGATG
Source organism: Kineococcus aridisoli (assembly GCF_050871885.1). Classification (NCBI taxonomy): domain Bacteria; kingdom Bacillati; phylum Actinomycetota; class Actinomycetes; order Kineosporiales; family Kineosporiaceae; genus Kineococcus; species Kineococcus aridisoli. The sequence continues at coordinate 16,424 of NZ_JBJLSF010000019.1, forward strand.
CCGGAGTTCAGCAGGGCCATGACGAACGCGCCGCGCTCGGCGGCCACGAGCGCGGCCGCGGTCGTGCTGATCGTCACCAGCCCGGGCCCCACGAACAACCCGGTGACCAGGACGGCGCCGCTGAGCGCGAGCAGGCCGTGCCCGGCGGCGGCCACGAGCAGGCCCGAACCGGCGAGCATCCCGGCGCCGCACGCCAGCCAGCGCAGCGCCAGGCCGACCCGCTCGGGCACGAGCACCAGGCACAGCGTCGTGGCGGTGGAGCCGATGGCCATGACGGCGTAGACGAGCGAGCCCGCGGACGCGCTGCCGCCCGCCTCGGCGGCGGCGGTGACACCGGTCTGGGTGGCGCCGAAGACGGTCCCCATCGCGAGCATCCCGGCCACCGGCCCGGCCACCGCCCACGGCACCCGCGGGCGGGGGCCGCCGTGCTCGGCGGGGCGGGGGGCGGTCACCCGGTGGGTGCGGTGGCAGGCGAACGCGGTGACGAAGACGGCCACCAGGGCGGCGGCCACGACGAGCGCACCGGCGGGCCCGGCGAGGACGCCGACGATCCCGACGAGGGCCGGGCCGAGGATGAAGGCGGCCTCGTCGACGGTGCCCTCGAAGGCGAACGCGGTCCGCTGCTCCTCGACGCGGGGCGTCATCCGCAGCCACCGGGCGCGGGAGAACCCGCTGACCGAGGGCAGCGTCAGCCCCACGCAGGCGGCGGCCGCCAGCACCGTCCAGCCGGCCGGGCCGGCGAGGGCGGCGAAGAGGCCGGCGACGGCGAGCAGGTGCAGCACCACGACGGTCAGCAGGGCGCCGCGCTGACCGCGGCGGTCGGCGAAGGCGCCCACGACGGGGACGCCGACGGCCTCGCCGACCGCGGCGCAGGCGCTGGCGAGGCCGCCGACGGCCACCGAGCCGCTGGCGGAGGTGACGAGCGCGAGGACGGCCAGCGGCACCATCGTGATGGGCAGGCGGCCGACGGCGGTCGCGGCGAGGTAGGCGGCGCCGGACAGCTCCGGCAGGCGGGAGTAGCGGGACAGCAGGGCGGGCGAGCTCACGGGCAGGCTCCATCGTCGTGGCGCGCCTCCCCACCTCTGACGCGCCGCAGCCCTGAGTCGTTCTGGGAGGGATCCTAGCCCGGCGGGCGCTCCTGGCCGCCGTGCCAGCTGCGCCACAGGCTCGCGTAGGGGCCGTCGGCGTCGACGAGCTCGTGGTGGGTGCCCAGCTCGGTGATGCGCCCGCCCTCGACGACGGCGATGCGGTCGGCGTCGTGCGCGGTGTGCAGCCGGTGCGCGATGGCGACCGTCGTGCGGCCCTCCAGCACCCCCGCCAGCGAGCGCTCGGTGTGCCGGGCGGTGTTCGGGTCCAGCAGCGAGGTGGCCTCGTCGAGCACGAGGGTGTGCGGGTCGGCGAGCACCAGGCGGGCCAGCGCCACCTGCTGCGCCTGCGCGGCGGACAGCTCCACCCCGTTCTCGCCGACGGTCGTGGCCAGCCCCTGCGGCAGGGCGCGCACCCAGCCCAGGGCGCCGACGGGCTCCAGCGCGGCCTCGACCGCGCCGTCGTCGGCCTCCGGCACGGGCAGCGCGACGTTGTCGCGCAGGGAGGCGCTGAAGACGTGCCGCTCCTGGGTGACGAGCGCGACCTGGCGGCGCATCGCCTCCAGCGGCAGCCCCGTCACCTCCGCGCCGCCCACCCGCACCGAGCCGCTGGTGGGCGGGGCGATGCCGGCGATGAGCCGGCCCAGCGTCGACTTGCCGGCACCGGTGGGCCCGACGACCGCGAGCCGCTCGCCGGGCTCCAGCGACAGCGAGACGTCGTGCAGCACGGGGCGCCCGGGGGCGTAGGCGTAGCCGACCCGCTCGGCGCGCACGTCGTCGGAGACGGCCTGCTCACCGCTGACCTCGCGGTCGGGCGGGACCGTCGCCAGGCCCACCACGCGCGCGAAGGAGGCCTGCCCGACCTGCAGCTCGTCCCACCAGATGAGCAGCTCGTTGACGGGGCCCACGAGCTGGCGCAGGTAGAGGACGACGGCCGCGACCTGGCCGGTGCTGGCGAGGTCGTGGCGCACGAGGTGGCCGCCCCACACGAGCGCGACCACGACGGGCAGCAGGTAGGACATCTCGATCGTGGGGAACCACCGCAGGCGCAGCCCGAGGGTGTAGCGCTCGCGCTGCACGGTCTCGCCGATGACGCGGTCCACCAGGCGCACCCGCTGGTCGGCCAGCGCCAGCGCCTCCACGGTGCGCACGTTCTCGACGTTCTCGCCGAGCGTGGTGGAGATCCGTCCCCACCACGCGCGCTCGGCGGCGTACCCGGCCGCTGCCCGGCGCAGGTACCAGCGGGTGCCGACGAGCAGGCCCGGCAGGCCGACGACGACCGCCAGCGCGACGAGCGGGCCGGTGAGGAAGGCCGCCGCGACGGTGAGCAGCGCCGTCACCGACGCCACGAGGATCGCCGGGGCGCCGTAGCGCACGGTGTAGCTGAGGGCGTCGACGTCGTTGGTCGTGCGGGAGACGAGGTCCCCGGTGCCGGCCTGCTCGACGACCGACAGCGGCAGCCGGGTGGCGCGGCCCAGGAACTCCTCGCGCAGCTCGGCGAATACCTCCTCGCTCAGCGACAGCGAGCGGTAGCGCGCCACCCGGGCCAGCAGCGCCTGCGCGACGACGGCGGCGACCAGCAGCACGACGGTGCGGTCGACGTCGCCGAGCACGGCGGCCGGGTCGGCCCCGCGCGCCGCGGCGACGACGTCGTCGACCAGGCCGCCCAGCAGCCAGGGGCCGGCCAGGCCCACCAGCGCGGCGCCCGAGTGCAGCGCCATCATCACCAGCCCCGGCCGGCGGTGCCGGCGCAGCAGGCGGCGCACGTCGCGCAGCACGTGCGCGCGGTCGGCGACCGGCAGGGTGGTGCGCTCGTCGAGGAGGGCCTCGACGCCCTCGGTGGTGGTGCTCACGAGCTCTCCTCGCCGGGCAGGGGGGCGGGTACGGGGCGGCGGCCGCCGGACTGGGCGGGGACGGTGTCCGCGCTGCCGCCGGTGCTCGTGCCGGTGCTCGCGCCGGCGGCGGCGTCGCGGGTGACGAAGCGCCGGTAGCCGGCGTCGCGGGCCAGCAGCTCCGCGTGCGTGCCGCTGGTCACCAGCCGCCCGCCGCGCACCCAGTGCACGGTGTCGGCCTGCGGCAGCACCAGCGGGCTGGCGCTGGCGACGAGCGTGGTGCGCCCGGCGCGGGCCGCGCGCAGCCGGCCGGCGATGCGGGCCTCGGTGTGCGCGTCCACGGCGCTGGTCGGCTCGACGAGGACGAGGACCTCGGGGTCGCGCAGCAGCACCCGGGCCAGGGCCAGGCGCTGGCGCTGGCCGCCGGACAGCGAGCGGCCGCGCTCGGCGACCGCGCCGCGCAGGCCGCCGTCGACGAGGTCGACGACCTCGGTGGCGTCGGCGACCCGCAGGGCGGCGAGCACCTCCGCGTCGGTGTGCAGGTTCTCCGGGTCCACCTGCTCGCGCAGGGTGCCGCTGAACAGCTGGGCGTCGTCCTCGGCGAGGACGACCCGGCGGCGCACCTCGGCCACGGGCACCTGCCGCAGCGGCACGCCGGACAGCGTCGCGCCGGTGCCCGCGCCCGTGCCCGCGCCCGTGCCCGTCGCGGGGGCGTCCTCGAAGCGGGCCAGCCGCCGGCCCAGCGGCCCGGCGTCCTCGGGCGGGTCGCTGACGACGACCGTCAGCGCGCCCGGCACGGCGACGACGCCGGAGGCGGGGTCGGCCAGCGGGCCGGCCGGCGGGTGCTGCAGCTGCCCGGCCGGGGCGTCGGCCAGCAGCGGCGGCACCTCCAGCATCGTCACCAGCCGGCGGGCGGCGACGAGGGCGCGGGCGTACTTGTCCGCGGTCTCCACGAGCATGCGCAGCGGGGAGGTGAGGAAGGCGGCGTAGCCGTAGAGCGCGACGAGGTCGCCGGGGGTGATCTCCCCGCGGACGGTGGCGCGCGCGCCCGCCCACACCAGGGCGGCGACGAGCAGGCCGGGGACGAGCACCTGCAGCGCCTCCAGCGCCGACTCCCAGGCGGCCACCCGCACGCCCGCGGCCCGCACCTGCTGGCTCTTGGCCCGGTAGCGGGAGAGGAAGAGGTCCTCGCCGCCGACGCCGCGCAGGATGCGCAGGCCGCGGACGGTGTCGGTGCCCAGCGCCGTCAGCTGCCCGGTGAGCTCGCGCTGGCGCCGCTGGCGCTCCTGCAGCGGGCGCAGCAGCACCAGCAGCGCCACGAGGACCGCGGGGATGCCGAGCAGGACGATGAGCCCCAGCGGCACGGAGGTGCGCAGCACGAGCACGGCCACGACGACGACGGCGAGCACCGAGGCCACGGCGCGCTGGGTGACGTCGAAGGCGTCGGCCAGGCGGGGGCCGTCGGAGGCGGTGCTGGCGAGCACCTCGCCCTGCGGCAGCCGGGCGGTCACGGCGGTGCCGGCGCGGGCGGTGTGCCGGCCGACCTGCTGCAGCGTGCGGAAGCAGGCGGTGAGCCAGTTCGTGACGCCGTAGTAGTGGCGCACCACGGCGGCCAGCGTCGTCGCGACGGCCAGCGCCAGGACGAGGGCGGACCACCGCAGCAGCGCGCCGTCGTCGCCGGCCAGGACGCCCTCGTCGAGGGCCTTGCCGACGGCGGCGGGCAGGACGGCCTGCGTGAGCATCCAGGCGCAGCCGAAGGCGGTGCCGATCGCGAGGGAGCGCCACTGCTGCGCGGCCGTGCGCAGCAGCAGCTTCAGAGGGGAGCGGACGTCGGGGGCGCCGGGGTCGGCGAGGGGGAGTTCCCGCACGTGGATCGACGGTAATCGTTGTCCGGGCGACTCTCCATCCGATATCGGACCCGCGTCCCACCGGCGGCCGCCGGACGTCGTGCGACGCCGGCGCCACGGTGCGTGAGCGCCGCCGTGGCACAGTGGTCCCGTGGGGGGACAGGAGGGGCCCGGGCCCCTGGACGCGCACGTGCGGCTGCTGCACCTGCCGCTGCTGCTGCGGGCCCGGCTGAACCGCCACGTCGAGGCGCTGCTGCGGGAGTTCGCCCTCATCCGGATCGGCGGGGAGCGCGGGGACGGCGCCTCGCTGCCCACCCGGCTGCTGGAGCTCAGCGTCGAGCTGGAGACCACCTACGCCCCGCTGCGCGCCCAGCGCGCGCAGGCGATGGAGGATGCGCTCGCCGCGGGGGCCACGCACTTCGACGCCGAGTACGACACCACGACCGCGTCGGCGCCCTACGTGCAGCACCTGCTCGACGTGCTCGAGGAGGCCGACGCGTACTGCCGCACCCGGCACCTGCTGACGCTGCCCGCCGAGCCCGGGCTCGTCGCCTTCCGCCGCTGGCTGTTCGGCGAGATCGTCGGCCAGCTCGCCGGTGGGCCGGCCCGGCCCTGGCGGGACGAGGACGCCGGGGAGGCGGTCGCGGCGCCCGGCGCCGTCGCCGCACCGCCGACCGGGGCGGGCGGGCCGGCCGGGGAGGCCGTCGGGCCGCCGCTGGTGCTGGACCCGGTGGCCGACGCGGTGGCCGCCGCCCGCCGCCACGTGCGCTCCACGTTGCGCCGCATGGACGCCGAGGACGTCGAGGAACCCGCGGAGCTGGCCGTCTCGGAGGTCGTCACGAACGCCGTGCTGCACGCCCGCACCCCGTTCGCGATCACCGTGCGCGCCAGCGCCTCCGGCGGGGTGCGCGTCGAGGTCGCCGACGCCTCGCCGGCCCCCGTGCAGGTGCGCCGCCTCGGCAGCTCGGCCACCACCGGCCGCGGGCTGCAGGTGGTGGCCTCGCTGTCCACGGACTGGGGCGTCGAACCGCTGCCCGCCGGGCAGGGGCCGGGCAAGACGGTGTGGTTCGAGCCGCGCCCGGACGCCGGGGCGGCGGCCGGCTGGTCCGTCGACCTGGAGGGGCTGCTGTAGCTGCGGCCGGGGCGACCGGCGGGGGGCCCGGAGGCAATACCCTGGGGAGGTGACGCCGCAAGCGCCCGAGAACCAGTCCGAAGCGACCGACACCGCACCGGCGGAGGTGGCCGCGGAACGCGCCCACCGCCCCGTCCTCGTCGTCGACTACGGCGCCCAGTACGCGCAGCTCATCGCGCGGCGGGTGCGCGAGGCCGACACCTACTCCGAGATCGTGCCCAGCTCCACGCCGGTGCACGAGATCCTCGCCAAGGACCCGGCCGCGGTGATCCTCTCCGGCGGCCCGTCCAGCGTGTACGCCGAGGGCGCCCCGCAGGTGGACCCGGCGCTGTTCGAGGCGGGCGTGCCCGTCCTCGGCATCTGCTACGGCTTCCAGGCGATGGCCCAGGCCCTGGGCGGCGAGGTCGCCCGCACCGGCCGCCGCGAGTACGGCGGGACGGCCGCGCAGCTGCAGGACGCGGCCTCCTCCACGCTGCTGCGCGACCAGCCGGCCGAGCAGTCGGTGTGGATGTCGCACGGCGACAGCGTCGCCAAGGCCCCCGAGGGGTTCCGCGTGACGGCCTCCTCGGCGGGCACCCCCGTCGCGGCGTTCGAGGACGACGAGCGCCGCCTCTACGGGGTGCAGTGGCACCCGGAGGTGAAGCACTCCACGCACGGCCAGGACGTGCTGGTGAACTTCCTGCGCCACGGCGCCCGCATCGACCCGGACTGGACGACGGGCAACGTCATCGAGGAGCAGGTCGCCCGCATCAAGGCGCAGATCGGCGACGGCAAGGTCATCTGCGCCCTGTCCGGCGGCGTGGACTCGGCGGTGGCGGGCGCGCTCGTGCAGCGCGCGGTCGGCGACCAGCTCACGTGCGTCTTCGTCGACCACGGCCTGCTGCGCGCCGGTGAGGCCGAGCAGGTCGAGAAGGACTTCGTCGCCGCGACCGGTGTGAAGCTGCACGTCGTGGACGCCGTCCAGCGCTTCGCCGACGCCCTCGACGGCGTCAGCGACCCCGAGCAGAAGCGCAAGATCATCGGCCGGGAGTTCATCCGCGTCTTCGAGCACGCCGCCCGCGAGGTCGTCGCGAAGGAGGGGTCCGACGAGGTGAAGTTCCTCGTCCAGGGCACCCTCTACCCGGACGTCGTGGAGTCCGGCGGCGGCACCGGCGCGGCGACGATCAAGAGCCACCACAACGTCGGCGGCCTGCCCGACGACCTCGCCTTCGAGCTCGTCGAGCCGCTGCGGGCGCTGTTCAAGGACGAGGTGCGCGCCGTCGGGCTGCAGCTCGGCCTGCCCGAGGCGATGGTCTACCGCCAGCCGTTCCCGGGCCCCGGCCTGGCGATCCGCATCGTCGGCGCGGTCACCCCGCAGCGCCTGGAGGTCCTGCGGGCCGCGGACGCCATCGCCCGCGCGGAGCTCACCGCGGCCGGCCTGGACCGGGAGATCTGGCAGTGCCCGGTCGTGCTGCTCGCCGACGTCCGCTCGGTCGGCGTCCAGGGCGACGGGCGCACCTACGGGCACCCCGTGGTGCTGCGGCCGGTGAGCTCCGAGGACGCCATGACGGCCGACTGGTCCCGGCTGCCCTACGACGTCCTGCAGCGGATCTCCACGCGCATCACCAACGAGGTGCCCGAGGTCAACCGCGTCGTGCTCGACGTCACGAGCAAGCCGCCGGGGACCATCGAGTGGGAGTGATCCCGCGCTGATCCCGCGCTGATCCCGCGCGGGGAGCCCCGCCGCCGGTCGCGGCGGGGCTCAGAGCGCGGCGGCCAGCCGGCGCACGGCCTCGTCGACGGCCGCCTCGTCGGCGGCGGGGACGCACAGGCGCAGGTGCGCGGCCTCCTCCTCGGCGACGGCGAAGTGCCGTCCCGGGCTGACGGCGACACCGCGCTCCAGGGCGCGGCGCGCCAGCTCCACGTCGTCGGTGCCGCGGGGCAGGCGCAGCCACAGCGAGAAGCCCCCGCGCGGGCGCACCCAGGAGCAGCCGGGCAGCTCGCGGGCCAGGGCGGTGCACAGGGCGTCCACGCGGGCGCCGAGCGCTGCCGACAGGGTGCGCAGGTGCCCGTTCCAGCCGGCGCCGGTGACGAGGTCGACGGCGGCCTCCTGCAGCGGGCGGGCGACGACGAGGTGGTCCACCGTGCGCAGCGCGCCGATGCGCTGCGCCACCGGCCCGCGGGCGATGACGCACCCCACCCGCAGGCTCGCGCCGGCCACCTTGCTGAGGGAGTTCACGGTGATGACCCGCCCGTCGGTGTCGTCGCGCAGCAGCGAGGGCGGGGCCGTGGGGCCGTGGCCCAGCCAGCGCGCGAAGTCGTCCTCGACGACGAAGGCGCCGGCGCGCGCGGCGATCTCCAGCACGGGCCGGCGCCGCTCGGCGGCCAGCACGTGCCCGTCGGGGTTGGCGTAGGTCGGCTGCAGGTACAGCAGGCGGGAGCCGGACTGCTCGAAGGCGCGCTCGAGCAGCTCGGGGCGCACGCCGTCGGTGTCGGTGGGCACGGGCACCGGCACGAGCCCGGCGCTGCGCAGCAGGGAGATGACGCCGGGGTAGCTGGGCACGGCCACGAGCACGGGGCTGCCGGCCGGCACGATCGAGCGCAGCACCGTCGACAGCGCCCCCTGCCCGCCGGGCATGACGCAGACGTCCTCGCGGTCGGCGCCCAGCTGCTGGGCGAACCAGGTGCGCAGCTCGGGCAGCCCCGCGGCGGGCGGCACCGACCAGGCCTGCGGGCGGCGGGCGGCGCGGGCCATCGCCGCGGCCAGCCGCGAGGTCGGCTGCAGCCCCAGGTCGAGGTAGCCGCGGGCCAGGTCGAGGGCGCCGTCCGGAGGAGCGGCCAGCGCGGCGAGCACCCCCTCGGCGTCGACGGGGGAGGTGCCCAGCGCCACGCGCTGCCAGTCGGTGTCGAGCGTGGGCGTGCGGGTGGCGCGGGCGACGAAGGTGCCCGCGCCGGGGCGGGTGGTGAGGGTGCCGTCGGCGACGAGGACGTCGACGGCGCGCTGGACGGTGACCGGGCCGACCCCGTGCTCGGCCACGAGCCGCCGGCTGCTGGGCAGCCTGGCCCCGGCCGGCATCGAGGCGGCCAGCTCGCGGAGGCTGGCGGTGACCCGCTGCACGCTGCTACCGTTTTCCATGAGAGATGACAATAGCGCTACTCCACGTGTCGGCGATAGCGGCAGGAGCGCGCGGTGAGCGCCCTGCTCGTCCTGGTCCTGCTGCTCGCGCTGGCGGTGCTGGCCCCGCTCGTCGGCGCCGACACCCGGTACCCCGGCGCCGGGCGCCGGGCGGACCGCCCAGCTCCCCGGAAGCGCTATCGCTTCCGTTCGAGTACCGCTACCGCCCCCGAGGTGCGTCGCGGGAGCCTGCGCGGCGCCGCGTAACCTGGCCCGCGTGCTGGACGAGGCCGGGGAGCGGCGTCCGCGGTCGAGCGCGTCGCGCACCGCGGCGCTCACCGCGGCCGCCCTCCTCGTCGTCGCCGTCTGCGTGGGCCTGGGCCTGTGGCAGTGGTCCCGCGGGCACGTCGTCGTCGACGACCCGCCCGCCCGGCGGCCCGTCACCGCCGTCGAGCAGGTCGTCACCGCCGGCGCCGCGGCCGGCTCGGCGCAGGCGGTGCTCTCCCGCGACGAGGTCGGCGCCCGCGTGCGGGTGAGCGGCACCTTCGACCCCGCCGTCGACCTGCTCGTGGCCGCCCGCCCGCTGGAGGGGCGCCAGGGCTCCTGGGTCCTGGGCGTGGTCCGCCTGGCCGACGGCTCCGGCCTGCCCGTGGTGCGCGGCTGGGTGCCCGAGGGGGCACCGGCCCCCGCCCCGCCGGCCGGGCCGGTCGAGCTGACCGGTGTCGTGCAGCCCCCCGAGGGCTCCGACGTGGCGCCCTCCACCGCTGCGCTGCCCGCGGGGCAGGTGTGGTTCGTCAGCGCCGCCGACCTCGTCAACCGCGTCGACTACCCCGTCGCCAGCGCCTACGTCGTCGACACCGCCCCCGCGGCGGGCCTGCGCGCGGTCCCGCCCGCGGACCCGGGCGAGGCCCGCCGCCGGCTGGACTGGGGCAACATCGCCTACGCCGCCCAGTGGTGGGTGTTCGCCCTGTTCGCCGTCGTCGTCTGGGTCAGGGCCGTGCGCGACGGGCGCAGGGACGCGGGGGAGGATGTCCCCGAGGAGGCGGCCGTCGCGGAGGGCGCGGCCGACGGCGACGGAGGACGAGACATGAGTGGTACCCGGTGAGCGCCGACCGCGTCGCGGGCGGGCTGCGGTCGCAGGCCAAGGTGCGCTCGGCGCTGCTGCGCTACCGCGTGCTGGCCTGGCTGACGGGCATCGGGCTGGTCGTCCTGACGTACTCGCTGCTGCGCTACCCGCTGCGCGCGGCCGACGTGGAGCTGCCCGGCGCCGAGGCGATCAGCCGCGTCCTCGGCCCGCTGCACGGGACCCTCTACATCCTGCTGCTGGTGTGCACCTTCGACCTCGGCACCCGGGTGCGCTGGCCGTGGGGGCGGATGGTCCTCACCGCGCTCGCGGGCACCGTCCCCTTCCTGTCGTTCTACGCCGAGCGCAAGAACCAGCGCGCCGTCAACGACCAGCTCGCCCGCGCGTGACGCAGGACCTCGGGCAGCGGCCCGCGCTGCAGCGGGTCGTCGTGCACGTGGCGGTGCGCACCGTCCGCGGCGCACCGGCCGGCGGTGTCCTCCTCGACGCCGCCGGCGTGCTGCCGCACGCCGTGCTCGCCCACGGCGAGACGCCCGCCGCCGCGGCCCGGCGCGCGGTCGGCCTCCCCGTCGTGACCGGTGCCGTCCTGGCGGTGGACGACGGCGTGCGGCGCGCGGCGGTGCCCGCCGGCGGGGTCGAGGCCGCCGCCGGGGAGGACGGCGTCGACGAGGTCGACGTGCACAGCGTCCACGTGGTGCTGGCCGCCGACCTGCCCTCGTCGCCGGAGGAGCTCCCCCCTCCGCTGCGGTGGGCGCCGGTCCCCGGCGGCTGGCCGCTGGCCGCCGACGCCGACGTCGCGGTCGAGCAGGCCGAGCTGGCGCGGTCGCTGCCGCCGGCCGACCCCCGCACGCCCGTGGTGCGCCAGCGGCTGGCCTGCTACGCGGTCGTGCTCGGCGACGACGCCCTGCTGCTGACCCGGCTCAGCCCGCTGACGCCCAGCCCCGGCCGCTGGACGCTGCCGGGCGGCGGCGTGGACCACGGCGAGCACCCGCTGGCGGCGGTGGTGCGCGAGGTGCACGAGGAGACGGGCATGGACGTCGAGGTCGACGGGCTCGCCGACATCGCCGCCGAGCACTTCACCGGCCGCTCCCCGCGCGGGGTGCTGGAGGACTTCCACGCCGTGCGGATCCTCGTGACGGCCACGCCCCTGCAGGTGCGCGAGCCCGAGGTGCTCGACGTCGGGGGCAGCACCGACCTCGCGCGGTGGGTGCCGCTGGCGGAGGCGGAGTCCGTCGGGCTCGTCGCCGTGGCCCACCGGGGGCTGCAGATCGCGCTGGCCGCCCAGCGCGCGGGCTGAGCCCGCGCGCCGCCCGGGCGAGCCCTCAGGTGGTTCCCAACCACGCCCCGTGACTGGCAGACTCCGCCCGCGTCGTCCCCTGCGCGGAAGCGAGCCCATGCCCCACGGTCGTCCCCTCGTCCGGTTCCTGTCCTCGGGTGCAGCCCTGGCGGTGCTGGTGTCCCCCGCGTGGGCGGTGCCCGCCAGCGCCGCGGCCACCCCCACCGCCACGGCCACCCCCAGCGCCTCGCCGACGGCCACGCCGACGGCCACCGCCACGGCCACCGCCACCGCCACGCCGACCGCCACGGCCACGCCGGCCGCGGTCGCCGTCCCCGCGCTGCTGCCGGCCCCCGCGGCCGGCCAGACCCAGATCCAGATCGGCGCCTTCAACGACTTCCACGGTCGCCTGGAGGCCCCCGACGAGACCGACGACGGCGCGCCCGTCGGCGGTGCCGCGCAGCTGGCCGGCGCGCTCGGCGCGCTGCGCGCGCAGCAGCCGAACACCGTCGTCGCCTCCGTCGGCGACAACGTCGGCGCCTCCACGTTCACCTCGTTCAGCCAGCAGGACGCGCCGACGATCGAGGCGCTCAACGCCATGGACGTCGCCGTCTCCGCGGTCGGCAACCACGAGTTCGACAAGGGCTTCGCCGACCTCACCGACCGCATCGGCGTGCGCGGCGAGCCCGGCGCGGGCGGGGCGGCCCCGCTGGCGGGCTTCCCGTACCTCGGCGCCAACGTCGCCCTCGCCGACGGCCGGCCCGCGCTGCCGGAGTACGCCGTCACCGACGTCGGCGGCATCCGCGTCGGCTTCATCGGCGTCGTCACGCAGGCGACGCCGAGCCTGGTCTCCCCGGACGGCATCCGCGGCCTGCAGTTCACCGACCCGGTGGCCGCCGCGAACCGGGTGGCCGCCCAGCTCTCCGACGGCGACGCCGCCAACGGCGAGGCGCAGGTGCTCGTGCTCCTGGCGCACGAGGGCTCGGCCGGCACCGACTGCGCCACCGTGGCCACCGAGGGCGCCTTCGGGAAGATCGTGCAGGGGGCCTCCCCGCAGATCGACGCGATCCTGTCCGGGCACACGCACCAGCTCTACGACTGCGAGTTCCCGGTGGCCGGCAAGCAGGTCGCCCGCCCGGTGCTGTCCGCCGAGTCGTACTCGACGGCCGTGGACCGCCTCGTCCTCAACGTCGACACCGCCACCGGCGACGTCGTCGCGCAGGCCCACCAGGTGCTGCCGGTCGTGGGCTTCACCCCGGACCCGCAGGTCCAGCGGATCGTCGACGAGGCGGTCGCCTCCGCCGAGGAGGTCGGCGCGCGCCCCGTCGGGCGCATCACCGCCGACATCACCCGCGCCTTCGCGGGCGGCGAGGACGACCGCGGCACGCAGTCGCCGCTGGCCAACCTCGTCGCCGACGCGCAGCTGCAGCAGACGCTGGGCGCGCGGGCGCAGATCGCCTTCGAGAACCCCGGCGGCGTCCGCGACGACCTGCGCTTCGCCCCCTCGGGCGCCGAGGGCCCCGGGGTGGTCACCTACGCCGAGGCGGCCGCCGTCCAGCCGTTCGCGAACTCCGTGGTCACCCTCAGCCTCACCGGCGCGCAGGTCCGCCGGGTGCTGGAGGAGCAGTGGCAGCCCGCCGGCTCCTCGCGGCCCTTCCTCGCGCTCGGCGTCTCCGAGGGCTTCGCCTTCACCTACGACCCGGCCGCACCCGCCGGCCGGCACGTCGTCTCGGCGACGCTGGACGGGGTGGAGCTCGACCCCGCGGCCACCTACCGGGTCACGGTGAACAGCTTCCTGGCCTCCGGCGGCGACAACTTCACGACGCTGGCCGAGGGCACCGAGCGCACCGAGCTCGGGCGCACCGACCTGGAGGCGTTCACCGCCTACCTGGGGCTGCCGGAGAACCAGCCGCTCTCGCCGGACCAGCAGCCGCGCTCGGCCGTCGCGGTCCCCGCACCCGCTCCCGCGCCGACCACCTCGGCCCCCGCGCCCGTCGCCCCGGCGCCCAGCGCCCCGGCGACGACCGCGCCGGCCGTGGTGCGCCCGACCGCCCGCCCGAGCGCGCGGCCGTCCGTGCGCCCGGTGGTCCGCCCGACGCGCACCGCGGCCCCCGGCCGGCTGGCGAACACCGGCGCCGAGGTGGCGCCCTTCGTGGTGACGGGGTCGGCGCTCGTGCTCACCGGTGGGCTGCTCGTCCTCGGGGCCCGTCGCCGGCGCGCCTCAGCACCGCCACGGCGGGCTCCGCCCGCGCTGGACGCACGAAGACCCGCCCGGTCGGCTGACCGGGCGGGCCTTCGCCACGAGGTGGTCGTCCCGAGCGTCGCCTCTCGGCGAGTGGCCGCTCGCAGCGGCTGAGGGTGAGGCCCGGGGACACGTACCGGAACGACCAGCCTGTCCAACCATCGGCACCCGCGGGGCATTCCTGCAGCCCCGGGCCGCCGCGGGCGTGCGGGCGCCCCGTCAGTGCCGGTGCGCCGGGTGCCCCGCGGGGGCCGGCCGCTCCAGCGCCGTCCCCTCCACGTCGAGGGCGGGCAGCCACCGCAGCCACCGCGGCAGCCACCACGCCGCCCGGCCCAGCAGCGACAGCGCGGCGGGCACGAGGACCATCCGGACCACGATCGCGTCGGCGAGGATGCCGACGGCCAGCGCGAAGGCGATCGGCTTGATCGTCGCGTCGCCCTCGGGCACGAAGCCCGCGAAGACGGAGAACATGATCGCGGCGGCGGCCACGACGACGGGCGCGGCCTGCCGGAAGCCGGTGCGCACGGCCTCGACGGGCTCGGCGCCGTGCGCGTGCGCCTCGTGCATGCGCGAGACGAGGAAGACCTGGTAGTCCATCGCCAGGCCGAAGAGGATCCCGACGACGATGATGGGCGCCAGGCTCAGCAGCGGGCCGGTGCTCTCGGCCTGCACGAGGTCCTTCAGCCAGCCCCACTGGAAGACCGCGGTGGTCGCCCCGAGCGCGGAGCCGATCGTCAGCAGGAACCCCAGGACGCCGACGACGGGGACGAGGATCGAGCGGAAGACGAGCACGAGCAGCAGGAACGCCAGGCCGACGACGAGCACGAGGTAGACCGGCAGCGCCTCGGCGAGGGTGGCGGAGACGTCGACGCTCACGGCCGTCGTGCCCGTGACGTAGGCCTGCGTCCCGGGGGCGTCGTCGGCGGCGATGCGCTCGCGCATCCGGTGCACGAGGTCGGTGGTCGCCTCGTCCTCGGGGTCGGTGGTCGGCACGACCGTGACCAGGGCGGCGCTGCCGTCGGCGTTCGGCGCGGCGGGCGTCGCCAGCGCCACCCCCTCCAGCCCGGCCAGCTCGGTGCTCAGCGCCTGCCCGCGCGCGGGTGCGCCGTCGCCGGTGACGAGCACGAGCAGCGGTCCGGTCACGCCCGGGCCGAAGCGCTCGGACAGGACCTGCTCGGCCCGCGCCTGGGTGCTGCCGTCGGGCCAGGCGGTGCTCAGCGTCGTGCGCATCGAGGCGACCGGGACCGTGATCGCGCCCAGGGCCACGACGGCGGCCAGCAGGGTCACCCAGCGGTGGGTGCTCACCGCGCGGCCCCAGCGGGCGAACAGGCCCGTCGGCGCCGGCGCGTCGGCCGGGTCGCCGACGGCCACGTGCTTGCCGGAGGCGTGGGTCAGGGCCCGCCGCGCCGAGCGCGGCAGCGCGCGCAGCCCGATGAGGCCGAGCGCGGCCGGCACCAGCGTGAGCGCGACGAGCACGGCCACGACGATGGTGGCGGCGGCCGCCAGGCCCATCTCGGTGAGGAAGGGGATGCCCGCCACGGCCAGGCCCGCCAGGGCGATGACGACCGTGGTGCCCGCGGTGAGCACCGCCGAGCCGGCGGTGCCGACGGCCACCGCCACGGCCTCGGGGACGCCGCGGCCGGCCAGCAGCTCGTGGCGGAAGCGCGTGACGATGAAGAGGGCGTAGTCGATGCCGACTGCCAGGCCGAGCATGACCGCCAGGATCGGGGTCGTGGACTGCAGGTCGACGAAGCCGGTGAGCGTGGTGATGCCCAGCGCGCCGATGCCCACGCCGACGACGGCGGTGAGCAGGTTCATCCCGGCGGCCACGAGCGAGCCGTAGGTGATGGCGAGCACGACGAGCGCGACGACGACGCCGATGACCTCGGCCGGGCCGCCGACCTCGGAGACGCCCTGGGTGGCCGTGCCGGTGACCTCGACGTCCAGGCCGTCCCCGCGCGCGGCGCCGACCGCGTCGAGGAGGGCCTCGCGGTCCTCCTCGGGGATCTCCGCGGCCTGCACGGGGTAGCCGACCGTGCTGTAGGCGGCGCGCAGGTCGGGGGAGACGGCGGGGGCGGCCGGGTCCAGGGGGTTGCTCGCGCCGCCGGCGCCGGGCAGGGCGCCCAGCACCTGCACGGCCGCGGCGATCCGGGCGGCGTTCTCCGGGGCGGTGACCTGCTGCCCCTGCGGCACCTCGAAGACCACCTGCGCGGAGGCGCCGCCGGCGGTGTCGCCGAACTCGGAGTCCAGCAGGCGCAGCGCCGTCGTGGACTCCTGGCCGGGGATCTCGAAGCTGTTGACGGTCGAGCCGGACAGGGTGGCCGCGCCGACGCCGGCGAGCGCGAGCAGCAGCACCCACAGCGCGACGACGAGGACCCGGAAGCGGTGGGCGGCCCGCCCGAGGCGGTGCAGCAGGGTGGCCAAGGCTCAGTCCTCCGTGCGGGGGGTGGGACGGTCGGTGGGGTGCCCCAGGGCGCCCAGGGCGGCGGCGACCAGGTGCGGCTGCACGAGCGCGGGGGCGAGGTCGCGGCAGGCGAGCGAGGTGACCGCGAGCCCGCCGAGGGCGGTGGTGATCCGGACGGCGCGCTCGGGGTCGGCCTCCACCTGCAGGCTCGCGCCGAACGCGCGGAAGAGCACCTCGCCGATGCTGTCCAGGCGCTCGGCGCTCATCGCGGAGCCGGGGGAGCTGAGGGCGGTGAGGACGAAGGCGACCAGCCCGGGGCGGCGGGTGGCCAGCTCGGCCATCGCCCGCAGGACCTCGCCGTCGCGCTCCGGGCCGGCGGGCAGCGGCGCCACGCGCCGGGCGAGCAGCTCCAGGCGCTCGACGGTGGAGGTGACGGTGGCCTCCCGCAGCGCCTCCTTGCTGGGGAAGCGGTGCAGCAGGCCGGTCTTGGAGTAGCCGACGGCGTCGGCGACGCGCTGCACGGAGGTCTGCTCGACGCCGTGGCGGGCGAACAGCGCGGCCGCCGCGTCGAGGATCTCCTCGTCGATCTCCTCCTTGGTGGGACGTGGCACCCGACCAGGGTAGACCGGTTCCGACCGGAACGGTCCGTCGAGGACCGGGGCGGTCCGCCGGGCAGGTGTCCCGTGTCCGCACCCAGCCCTACCCTGGAGGGGCCATGAGCACACTCTTCGACGACCTCCCGCTGGGTCCCTCCGGCTCCGGGGGCGGCTCCGGCGGGCAGCCGTCCGCCGGCTCCTCCCGCGGCCCCGCCCCCGCCGACCTGCTGACCGGGCTGAACCCCCAGCAGCGCGAGGCGGTCGTGCACGCCGGCTCCCCGCTGCTCATCGTCGCCGGGGCCGGCTCGGGCAAGACGCGCGTGCTCACCCACCGCATCGCCCACCTGCTCGCCGAGGGCCGCGCGACGCCGGGGCAGGTCCTGGCCATCACCTTCACCAACAAGGCCGCCGCCGAGATGCGCGAGCGCGTCGCGGCGCTCGTGGGCGACGTGGTCGGCATGGGCGCGCGCAGCATGTGGGTCTCGACGTTCCACTCCGCGTGCGTGCGGATCCTGCGCCGCGAGGCCACCCACCTCGGCATGCGCTCCTCGTTCTCCATCTACGACTCCGCCGACGCGCAGCGGCTCATGGCGATGGTCGGCCGCGAGCTGGAGCTGGACCCCAAGAAGCACGCCCCGCGGGCGATGTCGGCGATGGTCTCCAACCTCAAGAACGAGCTCGTCGACGAGGACGCCTTCGCCGAGCGCGCCCACTCCGAGGACGGCACCGCCACCGAGCGCGTGCTCGCCCAGGTCTACCGGGCCTACCAGCAGCGGCTGCGCCAGGCCAACGCCATGGACTTCGACGACCTCATCATGTCGACGGTCCACCTGCTGCAGGCCTTCCCCGACGTCGCCGAGCACTACCGCCGCCGCTTCCGGCACGTCCTCGTCGACGAGTACCAGGACACCAACCACGCCCAGTACGTCCTCGTGCGCGAGCTCGTCGGCACCGGCGAGGGGCCCGTGCCGCGCGGCGAGCTGACGGTCGTCGGCGACGCGGACCAGTCGATCTACGCCTTCCGCGGCGCCACGATCCGCAACATCGTCGAGTTCGAGCAGGACTACCCGGACGCGCGGACCGTGCTGCTGGAGCAGAACTACCGCTCCACGCAGACGATCCTGTCCGCGGCCAACGAGGTCATCCGGCACAACGAGGACCGCCGCGCCAAGAACCTGTGGACGGCCTCCGGCGCGGGGGAGCAGATCGTCGGCTACGTCGCCGACGACGAGCACGACGAGGCGGCGTTCGTGGCCGAGGAGGTCGACCGGCTGCACGACGCCGGCGCCGCCCGCTACGGCGACGTGGCGGTCTTCTACCGCACCAACGCCCAGTCGCGGGCGCTGGAGGAGGTCTTCATCCGCACCGGCCTGCCCTACAAGGTGGTCGGCGGCACCCGCTTCTACGAGCGCCGCGAGGTCAAGGACGCCGTCGCCTACCTGCGGCTGCTGGACAACCCCGACGACACGGTGAACATGCGCCGGGTCCTCAACGTGCCCAAGCGCGGCATCGGCGAGCGCGCCGAGGCCGCGGTGCTCGTGCTCGCCGAGCGCGAGCGGATCAGCTTCAACGAGGCGCTGTGGCGCGCCGACGAGGCGATCGGGCTCGCCTCCCGCTCGCTCAAGGCGATCAGGGGCTTCGCCCAGCTCGTCGACGACCTGCGCACCCTGGCCGAGTCGGGGGCCTCCCCGGCCGTCGTGCTGGAGGCGGTGCTGGAGCAGACCGGCTACCTCGCCGAGCTGCGCGCCAGCGGCGACCCGCAGGACGAGTCGCGCGTGGAGAACCTCGCCGAGCTCGTCGCCGTCGCCGAGGAGTTCGCCGACGCCACCCCCGGGGGCACGCTGTCGGACTTCCTCGAGCGCGTCTCGCTGGTCGCCGACGCCGACCAGATCCCCTCCGAGGGCGAGGACGAGGGGGTCGTGACCCTCATGACCCTGCACACCGCCAAGGGCCTGGAGTTCCCCGTGGTCTTCCTCACCGGCATGGAGGACGGGACCTTCCCGCACCTGCGCTCGCTGGGCGACCCCGACCAGCTCGCCGAGGAGCGCCGGCTGGCCTACGTCGGCCTCACCCGCGCCCGCGAGCGGCTCTACCTGACCCGCTCGGCCGTGCGCAGCGCCTGGGGCGCGCCCCAGCAGTACCCGCCCTCGCGCTTCCTCGACGACGTCCCGGCGACCCTCGTCGACTGGCGGCGCGGGCAGTCGGTGTTCGGCGACGTCTCCTCGCCCAGCTCCTCCACGCGCCTGGCCTCCCGGCCCGGTGTCCGCTCCAGCGGCACCCGCCCCGTGATCGCGCTGGCCCCGGGGGACCGCGTCACCCACGACTCCTTCGGCATGGGCACCGTCGTGCGCATCGAGGGCGAGGGCGACAAGACCATCGCGCACATCGACTTCCGCTCCGAGGGCACCAAGCGGCTGCTGCTGCGCTACGCCCCCGTCGAGAAGCTCTGAGGCGTGCCCGCTCCCGCGCAGCCCGACGACGTCGGCGCCGACCTCGACGCGTGGGTGCGCGGCTGGGTCCTCGCGCGCGGCGTGAGCGGTGCCGTGCGGACCCCCCACTGGTGGCGCGTGCCCACGGGCACGGACACCGAGCGCTGCCGGTGGGTGCTGACCACCCCCTCCGCCGCCGCCGTGCGCGAGGCGGTGGCCGAGGCCCGCGCCGAGACCGACCACGTCAAGACCGCCGGCGACCCCGCCGCGTGGCTGCCCCGCCTGGGCCCGGGCTGGCGGCCGGAGCAGCCGACGTGGCTGATGACGACCCCCCTGGCGGCGGTGCACCCGCCCGCCGCGCCCCCGGGGTACCGCCTCGCCACCAGCACCGCCGGGGCCACCACCGTGCTCACGGTGCACGCCGCCGACGGCACCCCGGCCGCTCGCGGTCACCTCGCCGTGGCCGGCGCCGACGCGGTCTTCGACCGGATCAGCACCGAGGCGCAGCACCGGCGCCGGGGCCTCGGCTCCCTCGTCATGACGCACCTCGCCGCCGCCGCCCGCGCCGGCGGCGCCCGGCGCGGCGTCCTGGTGGCCAGCGCGCAGGGGCGGGCCCTCTACACCTCGCTGGGGTGGCGCACCCGCTCCCCGATCACCGGAGCGCACCGCCACCTCGGGACCGGGGCCGTGGGCTCCCCGCGGTAGCGGCCGACGAACCGTCCGCCACCGCGGGCAGGCTCCGACGATCCGTCGCTTGCCCCCGGCGCGCGGCCGTCGTGGGATTCCTGCATGGACGACTCCCCGCCCCCCGGCCCGGTGCGCATCGCCGGCCTGCAGACCAGCGGGACCCCCGGCGACGTGGCCGCCAACCTCGCCGAGCTGGAGCGCGCCGCCCGCCGGGCCGCCGAGCGCGGTGCGCAGCTGCTCGTCACCCCCGAGCTGTTCGTCACCGGCTACGACATCGGTGCGCAGGAGGTGGCCCGCCTCGCCCGCCAGGACCTGCTCGCCCCGGTGCGGCGCATCGCCGCGGACACCGGCCTGGCGATCGTCCTCGGCGCCCCGGAGGCGGACGGCGAGGCCGTCTACAACAGCGCCTTCTTCGTCGACGACACCGGCGAGGTCACCGGCCGCTACCGCAAGACGCACCTGTTCGGCGAGCTGGACCGGCGCACCTTCGCCCCGGGGCACGACCTCGTGCACGTCGTGGAGCACCGCGGTCTGCGCATCGCCCTGCTCATCTGCTACGACGTCGAGTTCGGCGAGGCCGTGCGCGCCGCCGCCCGCGCCGGAGCGCACCTGGTGGCCGTGCCCACCGCGCAGATGGAGCCGTTCGCCTTCGTGGCCGAGCACGTCATCCGCACCCGCGCCTGGGAGAACCAGGTGTACGTCGCCTACGTCAACCACGACGGCGTGGAGGGCGGGACGACCTACGTCGGCCGCAGCAGCATCGTCGCGCCCTCCGGGGACGTCCTGGACTCCGTCGTGCACGGCGACCACCTGCTGGTCGCCGACGTCGACCCGGCCGTCGTCGCCGACGCCCAGCGGCGCAACCCCTACCTCACCGACCTGCGCAGCGACCTGTACGCCCGGCACGCCGAGCAGTTCCCGCACACCCCCTGACAGCGAGGTCGAACCCGTGAGCGTCCCGCCCACCACCGCGTCCAGCGCCGCCCCCGCCGGTGCGGGGGCGCGCCTGTCCGGGCGCCTCGGCGTCGGCAGCATCGTCTTCATGGTCGTCGCGGCGGCGGCGCCGCTGACCGTCGTCGGGGGCAACGTCCCGCTGGCGATCGGCAGCGGCAACGGCGCCGGCGCTCCCGTGGGGTTCGTCCTGGCGGCCGCGGTGCTGCTGGTGTTCTCCGTGGGGTTCGTCACGATGACCCCGCACGTCTCCGAGGCCGGGGCGTTCTACTCCTACGTCACCCGCGGGCTGGGCCCGCGCGCCGGCATGGGCAGCGCGTACG
Source organism: Kineococcus aridisoli (assembly GCF_050871885.1). Classification (NCBI taxonomy): domain Bacteria; kingdom Bacillati; phylum Actinomycetota; class Actinomycetes; order Kineosporiales; family Kineosporiaceae; genus Kineococcus; species Kineococcus aridisoli. Next base: position 37,406 of record NZ_JBJLSF010000019.1, read on the forward strand.
TGGCGCTGCTGGCCTACACCGCCATCCAGGTCGGCATGTACGGCTACCTGGGCTGGGCCCTGGGCGACCTCGTCACCCGCTACGGCGGTCCGGAGGTGCCCTGGTGGGCGTACGGGTTCGCCGGGATCGCCGTCGTCGCCCTGCTCGGCCACCGGCACATCGACCTCAGCTCCCGGGTGCTCGGCGTCGCGCTCGTCCTGGAGATCGGCGTCGTCCTCGTCCTCGACGCCGCGATCGTGCTGCGCGGCGGCGCGGCCGGTGTCGACGCCGTCTCCTTCACCCCGCAGGCCGTCGCCTCCGGCCCGCTCGGCGTCGCGGTCCTGTTCGCCCTGACGGGCTTCATCGGGTTCGAGGCCACCGCCGTCTTCCGCGACGAGGCCCGCGACCCCGAGCGCACCGTCCCGCGCGCCACCTACCTCGCGGTCCTCGTCATCGGCGCCTTCTACGCGCTGTCCTGCTGGGCCGTCGTCGTCGGCGTCGGCTCCGGGCGCGCCCAGCAGGTCGCCCGGGAGTCGCTGGACGCCGGCGGCAACATGCTGCTCGACGCGGCCGGCACCTACGTGGGCACCGTCCTGCGCGACCTCGTGCAGGTGCTGCTGGTCTCCAGCGTCTTCGCCTGCGTGCTGTCCTTCCACAACATCGTCGCCCGCTACCAGTTCGTCCTCGCCGGCAGCGGGCACCTGCCGCGCCGGCTCGCCGCCGTCCACCCCCGGCACGCCTCGCCCGCGGTGTCCTCGCTGGTGCAGACCCTGACGGCCGCGGTCCTCGTGGCGGTCTTCGCCCTCGTCGGCCTCGACCCGCTCGTCGGCGTCTTCGGGTCGATGGCGGGCGTCTCCACCGTCGGCATGGTCCTGCTCATGCTGCTGACCTCGGTGGCCGTCGTCGCGTTCTTCTCCCGCCGCCCGGACCTGCGGGCGGGGCGGACCGGCCGCGCCCTGCTCGCCCCGGCCCTGGCCGTGCTGGCGCTCGCGGTGAGCCTGTGGCTGGTGGCCTCGAACTTCACGCTCGTGACCGGCGGCAGCGCCGGGGTGAGCCTGCTGCTGGGGCTGCTGCCCGTCGCCGCGTTCGCGGCCGGGGCCCTGGCGGGCGGGCGCCGCACCGCCTGAGCGGTGCCTCAGCCGCGCTCGTCGGCGCCCGCCGGGCCCTGCTCGCCGGTGCCGCCGCCACCGCGCGGGCGCCGCGCGACGGGCAGCCGCCGCAGCTGGAAACCCCTCAGCCGGCGGCGGATCCGCGCCGCCTGGCGCTCGTTCAACAGGGCCGCGCGGCGGACCGCCCGCTCGGTGCTGTCGTGCCGGTCCATCCGTGGCCTCCGTCCTGGAGAGAGGACTGTGACACGGGGGGCCGACAGTTGCACCCGGACACCCTCCGGACCACCCGGACGCAGCAGCACGGACCCGGGCCCCCGCCTCAGCCGGCCCCGGGCAGGTGCCCCCACAGCACGTCCAGCGCGCCCTCGAGCTCCACGCGGCCCAGCGCCGCGGGCAGCAGCAGGGTGCTCGCGCGCGGGAGGGTCCCCGACCAGCCACCGGCCCGGACGGCGACCTCCTGCTGCCCGACGTTGGTCAGCACCTGCGCGGTCGCGAACTCCCGCCCGACGGTGACTGGGGCGCCGGAGCGCCAGCGGTGCAGGACGAAGTACGCGCTCTCGCAGCAGACGACGCGGCGCACGCCGTCCTCGTCGGCGGGGCCCGCGCCGTCGCGCACGCTCGGGCGCTCGGCCAGGCGGGCCTCGCGCAGCAGGGCGTCGACGTTCGCGGCGCGCTCGTCGTCGGGGACGGGGGAGCCGTCCTCCATCTGCCAGCCCATCGCGTGCTGCTGCAGGTCGGAGGTCTGCTCGATCTCGTAGACGAGCGTGCCGGGACCGAAGGAGTGCACGGTGCCGGCGGGCACGAGGACGGTGTCGCCGGCGGAGACGGGGAAGCGCACGAGGACGTCGTCGAAGCGGTCGGCCAGCAGCGCCTCGCGCAGCTGCTCCTCGCCGACGTCGGGGCGCACCCCGCACAGCACGGTGGCCTCCGGCGCGGCGGCCAGCACGTGCCAGGCCTCGGTCTTGCCGTTCTCCTCCCCGCGCAGGCGACGCGCCGCCTCGTCGTCGGGGTGGACGTGCACGGGCAGCGCACCGGTGCCGTCGATGAACTTGGTGAGGATCGGGAACCGGCTGCCGCGCCAGCCCGCGCCGACCAGCCCCTCGGGGTCGCGGGTGACGAGCTCGCGCAGCGGGGTGCCGGCCAGCGGGCCCTCCTGCACGAGGCCCACCTCGCCGTCGACGTCGCTGACCTCCCACGTCTCGGCGACCGGGCCGTCCGGCAACCCGCTGCGCCCGAGCAGGTCCGCGATGGCGCGGCCGCCGAACACGTGCTGCTTGACGGAGGTGCTCAGGTGCAGCGGGTACCAGTCCACGGTGGTGCGCTCCTCAGAGGATCGGGGTGCCGCCGGTGACGGCGACGCGGGCGCCGGAGACGTAGCTGCCGTCGTCGGAGGCGAGCAGCACGTACACGGGGGCCAGTTCGGCGGGCTGGCCCGGGCGGCCCAGCGGTGCCTGCTGGCCGAAGCTCTCGACCTGCTCGGCGGGCATCGTCGAGGGGATGAGCGGCGTCCAGATCGGCCCCGGCGCCACGCTGTTGACCCGGATCCCCTTCTCGCCCAGCAGCTGCGCCATCGAGGCGCACATGTTCGCGATCCCGGCCTTGGTGACCGAGTAGGGGATGAGCGTCGGCTTGGGGTTGTCGGAGTTCACCGAGCTGCTGCCGATGATCGACGACCCGGGGCCCATGTGCGGCAGCGCCGCCTTGGACAGGTAGAAGAACGCGCTGAGGTTGGTGTTGAGGGTGTGCAGCCACTCCTCGTCGGAGATCTCCTCCAGCGACTCGTGGCTCATCTGGTACGCGGCGTTGTTGACGAGGACGTCGACCTTGCCGAACTCCTGCACGCACTTGTCGACGATCGCGCGGCACTGCCCGGCCTGCGAGACGTCACCGGGCACGAGCACCGCCCTGCGGCCGGCCTCCTCCACCCACTTCGCCGTCTCGCGGGCGTCCTCGTCCTCGGACAGGTAGCTGATGACGACGTCGGCGCCCTCGCGGGCGAAGGCGATGGCCACGGCCCGCCCGATGCCGGAGTCGCCGCCCGTGATGATCGCCGCCTTGCCGGTCAGCTTCCCGCTGCCCCGGTAGGACTGCTCGCCGTGGTCGGGCTTCGGGTCCATCTGCGCGGTGGTGCCGGGCGGTTCCTGCTGCTGCGACGGCTGGGACACCGGGTGCTCCTCTCGTGGTGGACGTGCTCTCCCCGGACCCCCTACCCGGCCCGCCGCGTCCTACCCGGGGAAGGTGGCCGGGTGCGCCTCCTCCACCCCGTGGCGCGGGCCGGGCCGGGGGCTGCTGGCGGTCGCCGCGTGCGTGGGGGTGCCCCGCGGCGTGGTCCTGCCGGGTGTGCGCGCGCGCCGCGGCGCCGTCGTCGGGGCGCCGGTGGCGGGCACCCGTCATCGGCCTGGCCCGCTGAGCGGCCCACCGGGTCGGCCGGCGCCGGCTACTCGAAGCGGGCGGGGTCCCCCGCACCGACCCGCACGACCTCCGGGGAGCCCGAGGAGAGGTCGACGACGGTGGTCGGCACCGTGCCGCACTCCCCGGCGTCGACGACGGCGTCGACGACGTGGTCGAGCTCCTCCTTGATCGTCCAGGCGTCGGTGGGCGGCTCGGAGACCCCGGGCAGCAGCAGCGTGCTCGACAGCAGCGGCTCCCCGAGCGCGCTCAGCAGCGCCCGCACGAACGGGTGGTCGGGGATGCGCACGCCGACGGTCTTCTTGCGCGGGTGCGCGAAGCGGCGCGGCACCTCCTTGGTGGCGGGCAGGATGAACGTGTACGGGTTCGGCGTCGCGGCCTTCACGGCGCGGAACTGGGCGTTGTCCTGGTGCACGAACTGCCCCAGCTGGGCGAAGTCGGAGCACACGAGCGTGAAGTGGTGGCGCTCGTCGAGGTGGCGGATGCGGCGGATGCGGTCCGCGCCGGTGCGGCTGTCCAGCCGGCAGCCCAGCGCGTAGCAGGAGTCGGTCGGGTAGGCGATGAGCGCGTCCTCGCGCAGCATCGCCACCAGCTGGGCGATCGCCCGCGGTTGCGGGTCCTGCGGGTGCACCTCGACGAATCGTGCCACCCGGGGACTGTAGGCACTCAGCCCGGGACCCGCACCCGAGCGAAGTCGACCGTGCGCCGGTGCCGGAAGCCCATCGCCTCGTACAGCCGGATCGCGGGGGTGTTCGTCGCCGCGGCGTGCAGGAACGGCAGCTCCCCCCGGGCGGCGATGCCGTGGGCGACGGCGCGCACCAGCGCGCTCGCCAGCCCCCGCCCGCGGGCCGCCGGGTCGGTGCACACCGCGCTGACCTCGGTCGCACCGCCGACGTGCAGGCGCTCCCCGGCCATCGCCAGCAGCCGGCCGCCCTCGCGGACGCCGACGTAGCGGCCCAGCAGGTGCGTGCGCGGCAGGAACGGGCCCGGCTGGGTGCGCGCGGTGAGGTCGAGCATGTCCGGCACGTCGTCCTCGCCCAGCTCCACCGCCCCCGGCACGGCGGCCAGGTCGGCCGTGCGCAGGTCGGGACCCGCGACGAGCTGGACGCCGGGCAGGACCGAGGTCACCGCGAAGCCGTCCGGGACGGCGCCGCCGAAGGCGGGCACGAGGACGGTGGCGCCCGCCCCGGCGAGCGCCGCCAGCTCCCGCCAGGCCCGCTCGTCGCCCTGGTCCGCCAGGCCGCAGAAGGGCGAGACGTCGGCGGGGTAGCGCCGGCCGGTGCCGGTGCCCTCCGCCAGCCGCGCGTGCGGGCCGCTCAGCGCGGACCAGACGGGGTTGTCCAGGGCGGGGTCGTCCGGGGCGGGGTCCTGCGGGGCGGGCGGGTCGTGCGCGATCACCCGGGCATGGTTCCACGCCGCCGCGCGGCGCCGGCGCGGGCCAGCGCCGCGCAGCAGAGCGCCACCTGCGCCGCGGTGAGCAGCGACACCAGCGCCAGGGCGGGCCCGGAGCCGAGCGCCGGCAGCGCGCTCGCGTGCGCGCCGTGACCGGTGACGAGCAGCGGTGCGGCGCTCGGCGGTGCCGCGTGCAGGGTCAGCAGCGCGCCGTGGGCCGCGAGCATGCCGCCGCCGGTCAGCGCGCACGTCGCCCACGCGCGCCGGCACGGCGCGCGCCACAGGTGCCCCGCGCACGGCAGGCACACCAGCGACATCAGCAGCAGGGCCGCCGCCGCGGGCAGCGAGGCACCGGCGTGGGCGAGGGCGAGCGGGACGTGCAGGACCGCCGCCGCCCCCCCGAGCGCGGCGGCGGCCCTGCTCGCCCGGCTGCTCACGCGCTGCAGCACCCTCCGGCGGCGGCGCCGTGGGAGGACACCGGTGCCGCCGGGACGCCCAGGGTGGGGTTGCGGTCGAAGAACCCCACCGGCTTGAGGGTGAACCCGGTGTGGTCGACGGGCATGACGGGCCAGTCCTCCGGCCGCGGGAAGTGCGTCAGGCCGAAGGTGTGCCACAGGACGACGTCCTGGCCGTCGAGGTCGCGGTCGGCGGCGGCGAACGCGGGCAGGCCGGCGCCGCCGGGGTTCTGGTTCACCAGGTCGCCCGCCGGGTAGCGCTCGTCGGGCGAGTACCGCGTCACCCACAGGTGCTTGGTGGCGAACGTCGCCCGGTCGTGGACGGAACTGGTGTCGTCGGCCAGCAGCACCGGCTGGTGCTCGGGGTGCAGCGCGTACCCCGTCGGCTGCCCCAGCGCGTTGGTCCGCTCGGTGTTGACGACGTGCCAGACCCGCCCGCTCGCGCCGTTCGCCTCGCGCTGGGCCACCGACTCCGAGGTCAGCCGCGTCACCTTGCGGGCGAAGGCGTTGCCGTAGGGGTTCCCCGGACCGCGCGGCACCCGCACCGCCTCGACCTCCTCGACGGCGTTGGCCACGCCGTCGACCGTCATGTCCAGCCGCGCGGAGAACAGGTGCTGGTGGAAGGGGGCGGCCAGGCCGGGGGCGATCTCGGTGGAGTGGGCCAGGCCCTCCTCGGGGTGGGCGGCGGTGAAGACGACACCGGTCGCCTTGGCCTCCAGCTCGATCGTGCCGTCGAGGTAGAGGTACCAGTAGAACCCGTAGTCGTAGTTGCCGATCGTGGTGAAGAAGGAGATGACCAGGCGGCGCTGGCGGCGCGTCTGCGCCATCCCGTTGAACATGTCGGTGTGCTTCCACAGCACCCCGTGGTCCTCCTCGTGCAGGCAGATCGCGTTCTGCACCGTCCGCGGCCGGCCGGACTCGTCGGCCAGCACCGCGTCGAGGTAGTGGATCTCCCCGAGGCAGTCGCAGCCCAGCGCCAGGGAGTTCACGTACCGGCCGAACAGGTACTCGCCGGTGTCGAAGTAGTTCTGCCAGAACCGCACCGGCGAGGGGTCGGCGTAGGGGACGACCATCTCGGCGATCGAGGCGCGGTAGACGACCGGGCGCTGGACCTCCTGCTCGGCGGGGGTGGCCGCGGTGGGGTCGGCGACGGACAGCTGGTGCAGCGTCAGGCCCTCGCGGGCGTCGAAGCCGACGCGGACCCGCCAGCCCGCCCAGCTGACGACGTCGCCGTCGACGGAGAAGCTGGGGCCCTCCGGCTGGGTGATGGAGATGGGCTTGAGGTCGGTGCGCTCGCTCTGGGCGTGCGGGGCGGCGTCCCAGCGGCCGGTCTGCTGCGGGACGTCGAAGCGCCGGTGGTCCAGGACGTGCAGCACCCGCTGCGCGGTGATGTCGACGAACGCGACGACCCCGTCGACGGGGTGCGCCCACGGCAGCGCCTCGTCGTCGGGCTGGTGGAACCCGAAGACGCGCATGATGCGGGCGCTGCCGGGATCGGTCCCGGGGATGTCGTCGTAGGAACCCGACGACAGCGGCACCGAGCGCACCCGCGCCGGGTCCAGGCCGCGGGCGCGCATCGCCGCGACCCAGCGCTCGTCGGCGTTGACGATCGGCTCGATGAGCTCGAACTCCGCGTCCAGGATCGGCAGCTGCCCCTCGGCCGGGCCGTCGACGACGCGGTCGGCGACGACCTCCCCGCGGTCCAGCGAGACGGCCACGTCGCGGCCGGTGCCCGAGGCGGTGTCCAGCAGCAGCACGCGCACGGTGCGGGTCACGCGGTCGCCGGGGGAGAAGGCGAGGACCTCGGCCTTGGGCGGTTCCAGCAGCCCCACGTAGGCGAACCTCGTGGTGGGGCCCAGCGCCCCCGCCTCCTCGAGCAGTCCGCGGGTCGCGTCGATCTCCGCCGCGGTCAGCCGGTCCAGCGGGTGGGCCGGGCCGGAGCCGGGGACGAGGTCGGTGGCGGGGGTCTCCAGCAGGCTCATGCGTCGATCTCCGGGGTGTTCTCGTGGACGGGCTGGGCGGGGACGGGCTGGGCGGGGACGGACTGGGCGGGGCCGCCGACCTGGTGCGGCACGGTGGCGGCCTGGGCGCTCGCGGTGGCGAGCGGGTCCGCGCCGGGCCTGAGGAGCCCGACGAGCGGGCCCACGAGGTAGCTGGCGGCGGTGAGGGCCAGGAACACCGCGCCGACGGTCCAGCCGCCGACGAGCAGCCCGAAGTTCGTCGCCGTCAGGTACGCGGCGACCCCGAGGCCGACGACGCCGATCGCGGGTGCGAGCAGGGTGTTCCACGGGCGCGGGTCGACGCGGTTGCGGCGGAAGAAGACCAGGACCGCGACGCAGGTGAGCAGCATGAGCAGGACGAACCCGAGCGTGGCGATGCCGGACATCCACGCGTAGACCTGCAGCACCGGGTCGAGCGAGGTGGCCGCGAACACCGCCAGCAGCACGAGCGCGGAGGCCGTCTGCAGCAGCGAGGCGACGTGCGGGGAGCGGTGGCGGGCGTGGCTGCGGCCCCAGGAGCGCGGCAGGACGCCGGTGCCGGCCATCGAGAACACGTAGCGGTTGAGGACGTTGTGGAACGACAGGACGCAGGCGAACAGGCTCGTCAGCAGCAGGACCTGCACGAGGTCCCCGACGACGGTGCCGGCGTAGTCGGCGGCGGTCGTCACGACCATGCCCTCCGGGTCCTCGGCGGCCGCGGCGACCGCGCCCTCGTCGCCCCAGGCGGAGACGATCGCCCACGCCGAGACGGTGTAGAAGACGCCGACGAGGGCCAGCGAGGCGTACGTGGCGCGCGGGATGGTGCGGTCCGGGTCGCGCGCCTCGTCGCGGAACACCGCGGTGCACTCGAACCCGATGAACCCGGCGAGGGCGAACATCAGCCCGATGCCCGGTGCGCCGGCGGCGATGCCCGACGGGGTCAGCGACGCGGTGGAGAAACCCCCGTCCCCGCCGCCGGCCAGCACGACCCCGGCGTCCACGACGAGGACGATCCCGACCTCGGCGACGAGCAGGACGCCCAGCACCCTGCTGGAGAGGTCGATGTGGCGGTAGCCGAGCAGGCCGACCGCGGCGATCGAGAGCGCGCTCCACACCCACCACGGCAGGTCCGGGCCGCCGAGGTCGTCGGCGACCACGCCGCCGAGCGCGGCGCCCAGGTAGCCGTACACCGCGGCCTGGATCGTCTGGTAGGTCAGCAGCGCCAGGAACGAGGCGCCCAGGCCGTGCCAGCGCCCGAGCCCGGCGCCGACGTAGGTGTAGAACGCGCCGGCGTTCGGCACGTAGCGCGTCATGGCGGTGAACCCGACGGCGAAGAAGAACAGCACGACCGCGCCGATCGCGTACATCGCCGGGTACCCCGCGCCGTTGCCCAGGGTGATCCCCAGCGGCACGCTGCCGCCGACGACGGTCAGCGGCGCCGCGGCCGCGACGACCATGAAGACGATCGAGCCGACGCCGAGCCGGCCGCTGAGGCGGGCGGGCGCTCCCGGGGGGACCTCGGTGTTCGCGGTGTTCGCGGTGTCCGCGGTGGTCGCCATGACGCTCCTTGCGCGAGGACGCACGGCGGCCGGGCGGCCGCCTGGGGCGATCCTCGACGGCGCGCGTTTCCGCCGTGTTGCCCGCGCGTGACGACTCGTCGCGTCGCGCGGGGCGCTCCCGGCGACGGGTTCCCCCGTCGCGGGAGCGCTCAGCCCAGGTCGAGCAGCCCCCGCGCGGCCAGGTCGTCCACGGCCTCCCGGGCCGTCTCCAGCGAGGTGCGCCGGGGCCGGTAGCCGAGCAGCTCGCGGGCCTTGCGCGTGCTGGCGCTGTGGCTGCGGGACAGGTGCTCCCAGCTGGCGTCGGCGTGCTCGCCGGCGGCCGCGCGGAACTCCTCCCAGGAGACGGGGCGCAGGTCCGCCTCCCGGCCGAACCACCCCGCGGCCGCGCGCGCGAAGCCGCGCACGGTCAGCGCGCGCTCGGAGACGACGTGGAAGCTCTCCCCGGCCGCGGCCCGCGGGGCGGCCAGGGCCAGCTCGAAGCCCTGGGCGACGTCGTCGGCGTGGACGTGGTGCAGGGTCTCCAGCCCGAGGCCGGGCACGAGCAGCGGCCGGCCGGTGGCCAGCCGGTGCCACACGTCGGGGTCGAGGTTGCCCAGCGGGGTGATCACCGGCCAGCCGGCGCCGCTGATGTGCCCCGGGTGCAGGACGGTGGTGGGCAGGCCGCCGCCGCGGGTCTCGGCCAGCAGCAGCTCCTCGATCGCCGCCTTCTGCGTGCCGTACTCGCCGAACGGCTCGCGCGGGTCGTCCTCGCGCAGCGGCGAGGCCGCCGCGGGGCCGTGCACCCAGATGGTGCCGCAGTGCAGCAGGAACGTGCCCCGCGGGCGCAGCGCCGCCACCAGCTGCCGCGCGGAGGCCGGGGTGAAGCAGACGAGGTCGACGACGGCGTCCGCGCCGAGCGCGGCGACCCGCTCGCCGAAGGTGCCGGCGGCGTCCTCGGCCTCGCGGTCGGCCACCACCCGCTCGACCCGCTCCCAGGCCGGGTGCGGGTGGTACGGCTGCCGCTCGCCGCGGCTGAGGGCGACCACCTCGTGCCCGGCCCCCACGAGGCGGGGCACGAGGTGGGTGCCGACGTGGCCGGTGGCTCCGATGACGACGACGCGCATCCGGCCACCCTGCCCGCCCGTCAGCCCGCGTGCGCGCCGAGCTCCGCCACCAGGGCGCCGACGAGGTCGCCGGCGCCCGCGGCCGGCTCCAGGGCGTCGGCGAGGGCGCCCAGGACGAGCGCCACCCCCACGGCGCCGGGGTCGGGCAGGCCCAGCGCCCGCTCCCCGACGTAGGAGGCCCGCCCGCGCCGGGGCAGCATCCGCGCGGTGGCCGCCGCGCCGTCGACGGCCGCGCGCACGAGGTCGGCGAGGCCGCCGGTGGAGGCGGCGGCCGCCGCCGCCGGGTCGACCATCGTGCGGTCGCCCGGCCGGGCGCCGCCGACGCGCTGCACCGCCGCCACCGCGCCGGCCAGCCCCGCGCGCACCGCGTCGGCGTCCGCGCGCGGCGCCTGCTCCAGCGCCGTGCGCAGCTGCTGGAGCAGCAGCCCGTACAGCGGGCCGCTGGAGCCGCCGACCTCGTCGAGGAAGGCGTGCTCGGCCGCCCGCAGCCCCCGCGCGGTGGCCGGCGCGTCGGCGGGCGCGGTGGCGCCCAGCGCCGCGCGCACGCCGCCGGCGAGGTTGTCGCCGAAGTCGCCGTCGCCGCTGGCCTGGTCCAGGCGGGTCAGCACCGGGTGCGCCCGCTCGACGGCCGCCCGCAGGGCCGTCAGGAAGGCGTCCTCCCCCACGGGGTCGCCCGCGGGGTCGGCGGCGGGGTCGGCGGCGGGGTCGGCGGCGGGGTCGGCGGCGGGCGCCGGCGCGACGGGCTCGGCGCTGGGCAGCGCGGGGGTGGCGGTGGGGGCGCGCAGCAGCTCGACCCACCCCGGCTCCAGCGCGGTCAGCGTCAGCGAGAAGCCGCGCATGTCCAGCGCGGCCACGTAGGTGCCGGCCAGGGCGACGGCCGGCTCCAGCCCGCGCTCGTCGAGGCCGCGGGCGACCCGGTCCAGGATCGAGTACAGCTCCAGCTGGGTCACCGACCCCAGCCCGTTGACCAGGACCGCGTACCCGGCGGGCGTCGCGGGCACGTGCTCCAGCAGCTGCCCGAGCATCCGGTCGACGAGCTCGTCGGTGCCCGGGCGCTCCACGGTGCTCACGGCCCGCTCGCCGTGGATGCCGACGCCGTACTCCAGCTGCCCCGCGGGCAGCTCGAAGGCGAGGCCCCCGCCGCCGGGGGAGGTGTGCGCGCGCGAGGCCACGGCCAGGCTGCGGGAGGCGGCGACCACGCGCCGGCCCAGGTCGGCGAGCTCGGCCAGCTCCGCGCCGGCGTCCGCGGCGGCCGCGAGGACCTTCTCCACCAGCACGGTCGCGCCGGTGCCGCGCCGGCCGGTGGCCGAGCCCTCGACCTCGGTGGCCAGGTCGTCGTCGACGAGGACGGTCTCCACGGCGGTGCCCTCGGCGCGCAGCCGCTCGGCCGCGATGCCGAAGTTGATGACGTCACCGGTGTAGTTCTTCACCACCAGCAGGACCCCGCCGGGGCGGGCGACCGCGCGCGCCGCCGCGTGGACCTGCCGGTTGTGCGGGGAGGCGAAGACCTGCCCGGGCACGGCGGCGTCCAGCCCGCCGCGGCCGACGAAGCCGGTGTGCAGCGGCTCGTGCCCGGAGCCGCCGCCGGAGACGATCGCGACGCGCCGGCCGGGGTCGGGGTCGGCGGCCGCCACGAAGGCCGGGTCCCGGCTGACGCGCACCGACGCGCCGTGGGCGCGCGCGAAGCCGGCGAGGGCGGAGGCGACGACGTCGTCGCCCGTGGAGAAGTGGTCGAGGCTCACGGCCGCCATCCTGGCCGCTGCGCCCCGCCGGCGGGAGGGGGTGGCGCGGTGTGACCGGGGTCTCCGGGGCTCCCCGCGAGCCGGTGGCCGGCCGGGGCTAGTGTGCTGGTGCCCGGTGCTGCACGCAGCAACTTCCGACCGATGACGAGGAAGACGAGGACGACTGGTGGACCTCTTCGAGTACCAGGCGCGCGACATGTTCGCCGCGCACGGCGTACCCGTGCTGGACGGCAGGGTCGCCACCACGCCGGAGGAGGCCCGGGCGGCCGCCGAGGCGATGGGTGGCGGCACCGTGGTGGTCAAGGCGCAGGTGAAGACGGGCGGCCGCGGCAAGGCCGGCGGCGTCAAGCTCGCGCACTCGCCCGAGGAGGCGGCCGAGCGGGCCCGCGAGATCCTCGGCATGGACATCAAGGGCCACACCGTGCACCAGGTGATGGTCGCCCAGGGCGCGAGGATCGCCGAGGAGTTCTACTTCTCCGTCCTGCTGGACCGCTCCAACCGCACCTACCTGGCGATGTGCAGCGTCGAGGGCGGCATGGAGATCGAGCAGCTGGCCGTCGAGCGCCCCGAGGCGCTGGCCCGCGTGCCCGTGGACGCGCTCACCGGCATCGACGCCGCCAAGGCCGCCGAGATCGTCGAGGCGGCCGGGTTCGCGCCCGAGCTGCGCGAGGCCGTCGCCGACGTGGTCGTGAAGCTGTGGGGCGTCTTCACCGCCGAGGACGCCACGCTGGTCGAGGTGAACCCGCTGGTGCGCACCGAGGACGGCGCGGTCGTCGCCCTCGACGGCAAGGTGACGCTCGACGAGAACGCCGACTTCCGCCACCCCGAGCACGCCTCGCTCGTCGACGCCGCCGCGGCCGACCCGCTGGAGGCCAAGGCGAAGGAGATGCACCTCAACTACGTCAAGCTCGACGGCGAGGTCGGCATCATCGGCAACGGCGCGGGCCTGGTGATGAGCACCCTGGACGTCGTCGCCTACGCCGGCGAGCAGCACGGCGGCGTCAAGCCCGCCAACTTCCTCGACATCGGCGGCGGCGCCTCGGCGCAGGTCATGGCCAACGGCCTGGACGTCATCCTGGGCGACGCGCAGGTCAAGAGCGTGTTCGTCAACGTCTTCGGCGGCATCACCGCCTGCGACGAGGTCGCCAAGGGCATCGTCTCCGCGCTCGGCATCCTCGGCGACGAGGCCACCAAGCCGCTGGTGGTGCGCCTGGACGGCAACAACGTCGAGGAGGGCCGGCGCATCCTCGCCGAGGCGGACCACCCGCTGGTGACCGTCGTCGACACCATGGACGGCGCGGCCGCCAAGGCCGCCGAACTCGCGAGCACCGGAAAGGCCTGAGCCCCGTGGCGATCTTCCTGAACTCCGACAGCAAGGTCATCGTCCAGGGGATGACCGGCTCCGAGGGGCGCAAGCACACCCAGCGGATGCTGGCCTCCGGCACGAACGTCGTCGGCGGCGTGAACCCGAGCAAGGCCGGTCAGAGCGTCGACTTCACCGGCGCCGACGGCTCGCCGGTGCAGGTGCCCGTCTTCGGCACCGTCGCGCAGGCCCGCGAGGCCACCGGCGCCGACGTCAGCGTGGTCTTCGTCCCGGCGAAGTTCACCAAGGCGGCCGCCGTGGAGGCCATCGAGGCCGACACCCCGCTCGTCGTCGTCATCACCGAGGGCGTCCCGGTCAAGGACACCGCCGAGTTCTTCGCGCTCGCCCAGCAGCGGGGCACCACCCGCATCATCGGGCCGAACTGCCCCGGCCTGATCAGCCCCGGCAAGTCGAACGTCGGCATCATCCCGGCGAACATCACCCCGCCCGGGCGCATCGGGCTGGTGTCCAAGTCGGGCACGCTGACCTACCAGATGATGTACGAGCTGCGCGACATCGGCTTCTCCTCCGCCGTCGGCATCGGCGGGGACCCGGTCATCGGCACCACGCACATCGACGCCCTGCAGGCGTTCCAGGACGACCCCGAGACCGACCTCATCGTCATGATCGGCGAGATCGGCGGCGACGCCGAGGAGCGCGCGGCCAAGTTCATCGAGGCCAACGTCACCAAGCCCGTCGTCGGCTACGTCGCCGGCTTCACCGCCCCCGAGGGCAAGACGATGGGCCACGCCGGCGCGATCGTGTCCGGCTCCGCCGGCACCGCGCAGGCCAAGAAGGAGGCCCTCGAGGCCGCCGGCGTCAAGGTCGGCAAGACCCCCAGCGAGACCGCGAACCTCGCCCGGGAGATCTTCGAGAAGCTCTGATCCCGCCCCGCAGCCCCCGCCGACCGCGTGTCGGCGGGGGCTGCGCGCGTCCGGCGGGGGAGCATCGAGGAGATGTCCACGCTCGTCGAACCCTCCGCCAAGGCTCCCAGGACCACGGCCGCCGACCTGCTGCCGCTGCTGACCGCGGCGCTGCGGGCCGTGCTCGCGCTGCTCGTGCCCGTCCTCGTGCTGAGCGTCCTCGCCTGGATCGCCTCCGTGCGCTCCACCTCCTCCCTGGCCGCCGTCTGCCGCGTCGGCGCCGACCTGTGGCTGCTCGCGCACGGCGCCACCGTCGCCGTCGTGGGCGGCGAGGTCGGCCTCGCGCCGCTGGGGATCACGCTGCTGGCGGTGCTGTCCGCCGTGCGGGCGGTGCGCGCCTGGGCGCGCGACCAGGGCGCCGCCGACCGCCCCGTGCCCTTCTGGGCGGCGGTGGGGACCTTCGCGGGCGGCTACGCGCTGCTCGCCGGGTTCGTCGCGCTCGTCTCCCGCTCCGGGGTGAGCGCCGCCGCGCCGGTCGGCAGCACGGTCGGCGGGCTCGTCGTGGGCGCCGTCGGCGCGCTCGCGGCGCTGTGGCCGCACCGGCCGCCGCTGCCCGCGGCCGTGCCCGCCCTCGTGGCCGCCGCCCTGCGCCCGGCGCTGGCCGCCTGCGCCGGGCTGCTCGCCGTCGGCTCGCTGGTCGTGGCCGCCGCCCTGGCCCGCGGGCACGCCGGCGTCCTGCTGCTGCACGAGGCGCTCGACCCCGGGGTCCTCGGCGGAGCGCTGCTGACGCTCGCGCAGGTGCTGCTGCTGCCGACCCTGGCCGTGTGGGGGCTGGCGTGGGCCTCGGGCGCCGGCTTCGCGGTCGGCGCCGGCACCTCGGTGGCACCCGGCGGCACGAGCCTGGAGGCGCTGCCGGCGGTCCCCGTCCTCGGCGCGCTGCCCGCCCCGGGGCCGGGACCCGTGCTGGCGTGGGCGGCGCTGGCGCTGCCCGTCCTCGTCGGCGCGCTCACGTGGGCGCTGCAGACCCGGCGCGGGCCCGTCCCCGGCGGGCTGCTGCACCGCTGCGGCGCGGCCGTGCTCACCGGCGTGCTCGCCGGCGGCCTCACCGGGCTGCTCGCGCTCGCCGCGAGCGGGCCCGCCGGCGCCGGGCGCATGGGCGAGCTCGGCCCGTCCCCGCTGCTGACGGCCGCCGTCGTCGCCGGCGAGGTCGCCGCCGGCGCGCTGCTGGCCCTGTTCGCCGGCCGCGCCTGGCGCTCCCGGCGCGGCGCCCGGCACGTCGTGGTGCTGCCCGAGGAGGGCCGCACCCCCGGCAAGCTGCTCACGGACGACTGAGCGGACGCACTAGAGTCCCTCTCCGTGCCCGCCCGTGTGGTCGTCCTCGCCTCCGGCTCCGGTTCGACGCTGCAAGCGCTGCTCGACGCGGCCGACCCGTCGTTCGAGGTCGTGGCGGTGGGCACCGACAAGGCCGGCGCCCCCGCCCTGGAGCGGGCCCGCGCCGCGGGGGTGCGGACCTTCACCGTCGCACCGGGCGGCTTCGCCGACCGCCCCGCCTGGGACGCGGCGCTGGCCGCGGCGATCGCCGCGCACGAGCCCGACCTGGTCGTGCTGGCCGGGTTCATGCGCATCCTCGGCGCGCCCGTGGTCGACGCCTTCGCCGGCCGCCTGGTCAACACCCACCCGGCGCTGCTGCCCGCCTTCCCCGGCGCCCACGGCGTGCGCGACGCCCTCGCCCACGGCGTGAAGGTCACCGGCTGCACCGTCCACCTCGTCGACGCCGGTGTCGACACCGGGCCGATCCTGGACCAGGTGGCCGTGCGGGTCCTCGACGACGACGACGAGGCGAGCCTGCACGAGCGCATCAAGGTCCACGAGCGCGAGCTCCTCGTCGACGTCGTGGGCCGGCTGGCCCGCGCAACCCCCGCACCCGCAGCAGCACCCGACAGCGAGAGGACGGCCACCCGCCGATGACCGCGGATCACAAGGTCCCCGTGAAGCGCGCCCTGGTCAGCGTGTACGACAAGACCGGGCTGGAGGAGCTCGCGCAGGGCCTGCACGCCGCCGGCGTGGCCATCGTCTCCACCGGCTCCACGGCCTCGCGCATCGCCGCGGCCGGGGTCCCGGTGACCCCGGTGGAGGAGCTCACCGGCTTCCCCGAGTGCCTGGACGGGCGGGTGAAGACGCTGCACCCGCGGGTGCACGCCGGCATCCTCGCCGACCGGCGGCTGCCCGAGCACGTGCAGCAGCTGGCCGACCTCGACGTCGAGCCGTTCGACCTCGTCGTGGTGAACCTCTACCCCTTCGCCGCGACCGTCGCCTCCGGCGCCGGGTACGACGAGGTCGTCGAGCAGATCGACATCGGCGGCCCCTCGATGGTGCGCGCGGCGGCCAAGAACCACCCCAGCGTCGCCGTCGTCGTCGACCCCGCCCGCTACGGCGACGTGCTGACCGCCGTCGCCGGCGGCGGGTTCGACCTGCCCCAGCGCAAGCGGCTGGCCGCCGCGGCGTTCGCGCACACCGCCGCCTACGACACCGCCGTCGCCGGCTGGTTCGCCGAGCAGACCCTGGACGAGGGCGACGAGGGCTGGCCGGCGGTCACCGGGACGGCGCTGGAGCGCACCGCCGTCCTGCGCTACGGGGAGAACCCGCACCAGCGGGCCGCCGTGTACGCCGACCCGGCCTCGGAGCCGGGCATCGCGCAGGCCGTGCAGCTGCACGGCAAGGCGATGTCCTACAACAACTACGTCGACGCCGACGCCGCCCTGCGCGCGGCCCACGACTTCACCGCCCCGGCCGTGGCCGTCATCAAGCACGCCAACCCGTGCGGCATCGCGACCGGCACCGACGTCGCCGACGCCCACGCCAAGGCGCACGCCTGCGACCCGGTCTCGGCCTACGGCGGCGTCATCGCCGCCAACCGCCCGGTCACCGCGGCGATGGCCGCGCAGGTCGCCGACGTCTTCACCGAGGTCGTCATCGCCCCCGGCTTCGAGCCGGAGGCGCTGGAGGTCCTGCAGCGCAAGAAGAACATCCGGCTGCTGCAGCTGCCGGAGGGCTACGGCCGCCCCCCGCAGGAGTGGCGCCCGGTCTCCGGCGGGATGCTCGTGCAGTCGCTGGACCGCATCGACGCCGACGGCGACGACCCCGCGCACTGGACCCTCGCGGCGGGCGAGGCCGCCGACGAGGCCGTGCTGGCGGACCTGGTCTTCGCCTGGCGCGCGGTGCGCTCGGTGCGCTCCAACGCGATCCTGCTGGCCTCGCAGGGCGCCTCGGTCGGCGTGGGCATGGGCCAGGTCAACCGGGTGGACTCCTGCCGGCTGGCCGTCGAGCGCGCCGGCGCCGAGCGCGCCCGCGGTGCGGTCGCCGCCTCCGACGCGTTCTTCCCCTTCGCCGACGGTGCGCAGATCCTCATCGACGCCGGGGTGCGGGCGATCGTGCAGCCCGGCGGCTCCATCCGCGACGCCGAGGTCGTCGAGGCGGCGGCGCGGGCCGGCGTGACGATGTACTTCACCGGCGCCCGCCACTTCGCCCACTGAGGCCGCGGTGCCCCCGGCCCCGGCCCCGGAACGGGTCCCCCCACCGGGCAACGCCGTGCTCGCGACCCTCGTCGCCGGGCTCGTCGCCGCCCTGGTGCTGACCTGGTTCACGGGACCGACGACCGGGGGCATCCTCCTCGGCGCCGACCTCGCGGTCGCCGCCGTGCTGCGGCTGGTGCTGCCCGTGCGCATCGCCGGGGCGCTGGCCGTGCGCTCGCGCGCGGTCGACGTCGCGGTCCTGCTCGTGCTCGCCGTCTCCTGCATCGCGCTCGCGGGGATCGTGCCGACACCCTCCTGACGCGCGGTGGCCTGGGTTACGCTGCCGGGGACCATCCAGAGCGGCTGAGAGACCTGGCTCGTCGACGCCGCAGCAACCGCACGCCCCGCCGGGCGCGCAGGTGCTTCCGCCAGGACCGATGGAGGAAGGCACACCGATGTCCCTGAAGTTCGCCTACTGGGTCCCCAACGTCTCCGGTGGTCTCGTCGTCTCGACCATCGAGCAGCGCACCAGCCACGACCCCGCCTACAACGTCGAGGTGGCCAGGGCGGCCGAGCGGGTCGGCTTCGACTACGCGCTGACCCAGGTCCGCTACCTGGCCTCCTACGGCGCCGACGCCCAGCACGAGTCCACCTCGTTCTCGCTCGCGCTGCTGCTGGCCACCGAGCGGCTGAAGGTGATCGCCGCCGTCCACCCGTTCTTCTGGCACCCCGGCGTCCTGGCGAAGTTTGCCGCGACCGCCCAGGAGCTCACCGGCGACCGGCTCGCGCTCAACGTCGTCTCCGGCTGGTTCAAGGACGAGGCCACGCAGCTCGGGGTCACCTGGCACGAGCACGACGAGCGCTACCGCCAGTCCGAGGAGTTCATCCGCCTGCTGCGCGGGGTGTGGAGCGAGGACGGCTACAGCCAGCGGGGCGACTTCTTCAACGCCACCGGCATCACCTTCCGCCCGCAGCCGAAGGTCCAGCCCGAGCTGTTCCAGGGCGGCAACTCCACGGCCGCGCAGGCGATGGCCGGGCGCGTCAGCGACTGGTACTTCATGAACGGCAGGTCGATCGCCGACGCCGCCGCGCAGGTGCGCGAGGTGAGTGCCCTCGCCGCCGCGAACGGACGCTCGATCAAGTTCGGGCTCAACGGGTTCGCCGTCGTGCGCGAGACCCGCGAGGAGGCCGGGGCGGTGCTGGAGGAGATCGTCGCCAAGGCCGACGTCGCGAAGGTCGAGGGCTTCGGCGCGGCCGTCCAGGAGGCCGGCAACGCCACGAAGGACCGCAAGGGCATGTGGGCCGACAGCTCCTTCCGCGACCTGGTGCAGTACAACGACGGCTTCCGCACCGGCCTGGTCGGCACGCCCGACGAGGTCGCCCGCCGCGTGCTGGCCTACCGGCTCGTCGGCGTGGACCTGCTGCTGCTGGGCTTCCTGCACGTCAAGGAGGAGGTCGAGGCGTTCGGCGAGCTCGTCATCCCCCGGGTGCGCGAGCTGGAGCAGCGGCTCGTCGCGGGGGAGGACCTGCAGCTGGGCCCCGAGCTGGACGAGGCGGTCGCCGCGGCGACCAGCCCCGTGCCCGCCTGAGCCGGTCCGTGGTGGGCCGGGGCGGGCGGCGCGGGCGCCCGCCCGCCCGCCTGCCCGTCCAGCTGCCCGCCCTCGCCGGAGCCCTGCTGGCCGTCACCGCCTGCTCCCAGCAGGCGCCGGCCGCGCCCGCCGGGACGCCGGCACCGGTGGCGCGCCCCGCCACCGGTGCCGAGGCACCGCCACCGCCGGTCGTCGTGCTCGACCCCGGCCACAACGGCGGCAACGCCACCGCCCCCGGGGTGATCGGCGCGCCCGTGCCGGCCGGCGGCTTCACCAAGCCGTGCAACACCACGGGCACCTCCACCGACGCCGGCTACCCCGAGCACGCCTACGCCTTCGACGTGAGCCTGCGCGCCGCGGAGCTGCTGCGGGCCCGGGGGGTCGTCGTCGTGCTCACCCGCACCGACGACACCGGCGTCGGGCCCTGCGTGGACCGCCGCGCGCAGATCGCGAACGAGGCGCGGGCGGCGCTCGCGGTCTCCGTGCACGCCGACGGGGCCGCGGCCTCCGCGCGCGGCTACCACGTCGTGGAGCCCGCGCTCGCGCCCGACGGCGGCAACGCGGCCGTCCTGGCGGCCTCCGACGTGGCCGCCCGCGACCTGCTGGCCGCCTTCGGCGCCGCGACGGGGTCGCCGCGCGCCGGCTACCCCGGCGACCTCGTCGAGCCGGGCCTGACCCGCCGCGACGACCTGGCCGGGCTCAACCTCGCCCGCACCCCGGCGGTGCTGCTGGAGTCGGCGAACATGCGCAACCCCGAGGAGGCGGCGGCCGTCTCCGACCCGGCGTGGCGCCAGCGCGCCGCGCAGGGCGTCGCCGACGGCGTGCTGGCCTTCCTCGCGCGCTGAGCGGCCGGCACCACGTACCGTGCCTGCCGTGAGCGCCCCTCCCGTGACCGCCCCCGCCGACGCCACCACCGAGCTCGTCGTCCTGCTGACCGAGGACGGCTCGCCGTGCGGCACGGCGCCCAAGGCGGACGTGCACCACAGCGCGACGCCGCTGCACCTGGCGTTCTCCTGCTGGGTCCTCGACGACGCCGGCCGCACCCTGCTGACCCGCCGCGCGGACGGCAAGCGCACCTGGCCGGGCGTGTGGACGAACTCCTTCTGCGGCCACCCCGGCCCCGGGGAGGAGCCCGAGCAGGCGGTGCACCGGCGCGCCGGCCACGAGCTGGGCACCAGCGTCGTCGACGTCGCCCCGGCCCTGCCGCTGTTCCGCTACCGGGCCGTCATGGCCGACGGCACCGTGGAGAACGAGGTCTGCCCCGTCTTCACCGCCGCGCTCGCCGGCGCGGTCGACCCGCACCCGGACGAGGTGGGGGACTGGCGCTGGATCGGCCTGGACGAGCTGCGCGCCGAGGTCGCCCGCGACCCCTCGCCGTTCAGCCCGTGGATGCTGCTGCAGCTGGAGCAGCTGGAGCAGCTGCCGCGCTGAACCGGCTCGGCGCGCCGGTTCAGCGC